>CAZUEC010000389.1:0-2487 GCA_964618865.1 uncultured Roseibacillus sp.
CGGTCGGTTAGCTCAGTGGTAGAGCGCCTGCTTCACACGCAGGATGTCACAAGTTCAAATCTTGTACCGACCACCATTCTCTCTCCCAAGCCATTGCGCCAACCAATTGCTCGCCCCCCCTCAAACCACTTTCGGCTAACGGTTAATCTACCAAATTATCGATCCGCCCCGCCATCTCGATATCTGCCGATGTCGCCCCACCCACATCATGAGTCGTAAGGCGAAGCGTAACCTTTGCAAAACGAATATCAAAATCCGGATGATGCTGAGCCTCCTCAGCCATTTCCGCAACATCGTTCACACAATCAATCGCCTCCGTAAATTCCTCGAACTCAATCGTTCTAAAAATTTCTTTTCCATCTTCGCTCACTTCCCATTCCGGGCACTTTTTCAGAGCCAACTCGAGCTCCTCCCCTTTTAACACATCCGACATTTCTTCTAAAAAATAACTCTCAGCCAAACTGCTCTCTTTCCTTCCTTTTTGGCAAGACTCTTTGCACCTCGCACACATACTTTTTTCTGACTTTTCAGAACTCAAAACGAGTCTATCTTCTCACAATGAAAATACTCATCCCCCTTCTCGCCGCCCTTTCCTGCCTCATTTTATCCAATTGCTCCTCCACCCCCACCAAACGGATCGAAAAACATCCTGAAATTTACAGCGCTTTAGGCGCTCAAGAGCAAGAACTCGTCGCAAATGGCGAAATCGCAGAAGGCATGTCCCCAGAAGGAGTTTTCCTCGCCCTCGGCACCCCAGACCGCCGTCTCGAAGGCTCTGCCGACGGCAAACGGACCATGCGTTGGGTCTACACCGCCCTAACTCCAGTCTACACCACCAGCTTCCATGGCGGCTTCAGCACTGGATTTAGACGTTTTGGTGGCTTTCGAGGACGCCGAGGCCGACGATTCGGTCGCTTCGGCGGCTTTGGCAGCTTCGGACCCTCCGTCAGCTACATCTCCACCCCCTTCAACTCCGTCTGGTTCGAAAACGACCAAGTCAGCTCCTGGGAACGAATTAGATAAACCACTCCGCCAAAATTCGCCTCAACCCAAAGCTTTTCGCAAAAGCTCTTAAAACACCGTTAAATCGTGTCAAAATTTTCAAACATTCCCAGTTCACCTCATCGCTAATTCGCGGTAATGAGTCTCCAACAAATGGCCGAAACCGATACCAACACCCAACAACTCTCGACCGAAATCGCCCAATCCTCACACTGGATTGGTGACGTGCGAAAGGAAATGTCTCGCGTTCTCATTGGGCAAACCCAACTCGTAGACCGCCTCCTACTCGGCCTTCTTTGCAATGGCCACATCCTACTCGAAGGCCTTCCTGGCCTCGCAAAAACTCTCGCCGTCAACACCCTCGCGAATTGCTTTCAGCTCGACTTTTCCCGCATCCAATTCACTCCCGACCTTCTTCCCGCCGACTTATTAGGAACCCTCATCTACAACCAACAAACTCAAAAGTTCGACCCCAAACTTGGCCCCATCTTTGCCAACCTCGTCCTCGCCGACGAAGTCAACCGCTCCCCCGCCAAAGTTCAAGCCGCGCTCCTCGAAGCCATGCAAGAACGTCAAGTCACTCTCGGCGAAACCACCTATCCACTCCCAGAACCCTTCCTCGTTCTCGCAACCCAAAACCCCATCGACCAAGAAGGCACCTACACCCTCCCAGAAGCACAACTCGACCGCTTCCTCATCAAAGTCCTCGTCGATTATCCTAGTAAAGAAGAGGAAATGAAAGTCCTCGACCTCATGGCCAACACAGCCAAACCTCCCAAAGTAACAGCCGTTGCCGAACCTGCCCAACTCGCTGCCAGTCGTAAATTGTTAGATAAAATCTATCTCGACCCCGCCGTCCGCGAATACATCGTCGACCTCGTCCAAGCCACTCGCTCCCCAGAAAAATTTGACCCAAGCCTCACCCCTTTAATCCGGGCAGGAGCCTCACCTCGAGCCACCATCAACCTCGCTCTCACCGCGCGTGCCAACGCCTTCATCAATGGTCGGGCCTACGTCACCCCACAAGATGTCAAAACTCTCGCTCCCGAAGTTCTCCGACACCGAATTCTACTCTCCTACGAAGCCGAAGCCGAAAACATTTCCACCGACACCCTCGTCACACGACTCCTCACCAAAGTCCCCGTCCCCTAAGCCCAAAAACTCACCATCAAAAAACTGAAAAAGTAAGAGGCCTCCTAAAAAGGGAGAATCAGCGAACTCCTCTCGTAACCATTCACCCACTTCCTCCACTCCACGAGACTGAGTCCATTTTGAAATAATCGGTTCATAAAGCACAGCATCCATCTTAGGATACTGCTTCATACTCGCATCCACCCATTCCCTCGCAGCCTTCCCCCCCTCTTGTTGAGTCAACCATTCAAGCATGGGACTCGCCGCATCTTCAGTGAAGTAGGATTTTCCAAGATGCCCATCTAGACCGTTTTCCAAAAGTTCGTTCGTTTATCGCCGAGAGAGAATTTCTTG
>CAZUEC010000390.1:0-2475 GCA_964618865.1 uncultured Roseibacillus sp.
ACGTTAACCTCTTAAATAAAGAGCAATATGAACAGAATTTTGTCGAGTTTAAGATTATCGACGTTGTTGTTAAGAACCGAATATGTTTTTACTTTATACTGAAGAATGAGGATGTTGGAGAGTCTCGCTCAGATGTGGCAGCGAGAGGACCTGAGAATCTTGGGCAACCCGATCATCAGATAGTGAGGATTACACTTAACGAAGATGATTCGGCTGAAATTGTTAAATCTGGTTTGAAGGGCTATGAGGGCTCTCTTCACGCTGAAATGAACTATCCGGAGGAAGAGATTTTTGTAATCGATCGTTCAGCTACTTGTTTTCAAGGGAAGAAAGGAATTCAATCTTCCATTCCCTCAAAGGCGAAGGGTGGGCCACTTGAGGGTGTTGTTAAAAAGGTGAAATCAATTGGGAATTCACCTGTTATTGTAGCAACGACGAATCGAGATTTGATGATTCGTAAAGAGAGTGAAACCTGGATTCGTCTGACACCAGAATTTGAGGAAGAGTTTTCTGCCGACGAAGGATTTGAAGATTTTGACGGATTTGCACTCGATGATATCTATGCTTGTGGTGGAGCTGGAATCTTTCACTTTGATGGCACCGTTTGGAAGCAAGTTGGGCCACAGGCTCATCTAGATGCCATTTGTTGTGCTCCGGATGGTTACGTTTATGTTACCTGCTGGATTCCAACCAGAGCAACAACGTATCGGGGACGAGGAGACAAATGGGAAAAGATTGAAGATCATCACGATAAGACCTTTATGTCTTATGCCAAGCCTTGCCTAGATATCATCTGGCACGATGGAATGATTTGGATGTCGGGTGAGAGTGATAGTCGTGTATTTAAAGACGGCAAAGTAGTCCAAGTGGCAGACGCTCCGTATGGTGGTCGCTTGAGCGTACGCGATGGAGTCCTATTAAGCGCAAACTATAGCGCTCATTGGCAAGAAGAGGGTGGTGACTGGAGGCCGCTTTTTGATTTCTAAAGCACCCTGAAGTTTGTGGTCTACTGATGCTTAGAAGGCCGCCAATTTTATCTTCGTCGGCGTGTAATTAGCGAGGAAAGAGCGATTGCCAAAAGTGAAACACTTGCAGGTTCTGGTACCGCCACCAAATTAAATGTAACAGAGTAATTGACTACTTGGTTTGCGATTTCTTGAAAGACAAATGAGTGGTCACCCGCTCCTAAGGTCGTGGGAATTGGAGTGATGTTTGTTGGGTTCAAACCGCCATCCACGTCGAAGAGATTTCCACCAGCCAGTCCAGCTGTCGTGGTTTCTGTAATGGTCGAGGAATCATTATAACCAACGAAGCTTTGGATCCCCGGAGTGCTTCGTGTCGTTTCGATCGAGCTGACTTCAAATCCAGAGATTATCGTGAAGGTGAAAAAATCACCGTCTGTCCCGTCGGTGGCGCCGGTTTGTCCGTTATTACCTATTGTTCCAAGAATTGTATTGAGACCTGGTTGCAGAGTAACTAGAGTAGGCGTTAAACCTGAGTTGCTGAGTTCTCCATTGATCGGTTCAGCGAATATCGTGACTCCACACAGTGATCCTGTAAATGATAAGGATAAAAGGATGGCGCCGTGAATTTGGTTAGTTTTCATAAAATTTTTTGAGGGGTAGGTGATGTAAATAAAACTACCTTATCTAAGATAATGATTACTTTCTCTTTTTCTTTGGTCAATGGGGAAATTTCAACCAGTCTTCTTTTTGAACGCAACTTTGCTGCCATTTCTCAGGAAGATCAAAGAACAACATTTCGGCAAGATCATTTGGAAAAGGGTCTAAGAAGAGCTTCTTGCTGGAGCGTAAATTGCGTAAAATCAGTCCCAGCCTTGGTGGTGTGCCATTTACCCAAATCATCGAGAGTCAGGAATCCCTTTTCAGAGAGTCTCTTCTTCTGCGAAGCAGAGAGAGCGTGTGCTTTAATGAGCGTTTGATTTAAGCGTTGAACGTTTTTAGATACTTTGGGTGCATCAATGTTTGAGTCAAAGGCTTCGTGCAAGATTCGCCCCTGGGACAAGGCTGGCTTTTTTCTTTTTGCTAAATGAGTGATCGTCGGGGCGATATCAAAGAGTTCGCAATAGTCGTAGGAGTTTGGGCCTGCGACACCGGCTCCCACAATTAAAAGTGGGGTTACGTTTGCAGTCGGGCTATACGGTTCATGCCAGCCCTCATCGGCTTGGCCATGGTCGCCACAAATCATCAGCACCGTTCCATTCCAAAGGTTTTCGGCTTTGAGCCAGTCCACAAAACGTCCAAGTTGCTCATCCGCAATTGTAATAGCATCTCGATAGCGTGACTCTTCATGCCAGATATTGCGGTAGTAAGGTTGATCGGAGTACTTCTCCCAACTTACTTTCATTCCTTCGATACCAGCCCGCTGTAGATGCACCCGCATAAAGGCAAAGTCTTGTTCTTTCATCGTTTTGGTCGTGATATCAATGACTAACGAGTCTGGGTTTTGAGGTTT
>CAZUEC010000391.1:0-2458 GCA_964618865.1 uncultured Roseibacillus sp.
CACATCGTTCACACTACCGAAAACCCGCTTAATGCAGCGCCATTCTGGACTGACCCCTTTGCGTCTTGCCCCTTTGCGTCTCGCCCCTTTGGAAAGGCGCGCTACTATGAGTTCCGCTTGATGGAGCAAGGCTGCCTTGCAATTGATTCTCCAAAAATCTATGAAGTTAACTGTGAAATGGCCTGTTCTTTTCGTTTCCCACCTTCTCTTTTTTGGAGTGGCCTACTTTTGCGCGTTGGGTGCGAAGACTCAAAGTGGAGAGTCTTCGCCTACTGTTGTAGCGAAGAAGAGTCGCTCCCAAGCCGCAAGTTCCACGAGGACACGCTCTCAAGCTCTCATGGAAAGAATCGTAAGAGAAGAGTTACCTAAGAAGACCGATTCAAAGTGGGGCCACTATTGGAAGAAGGTGGCGAAGAGTCTTCCTCCCGCTGAGGACTACCAAAGAGAGATTCGTGATTGCTTTCGGAATTTACCCGATGGAATTGGAAGCATGGCCTCGAAGGAGTTCTGGGTTTACATCAACGAGATCGGCTTTGCAGAGGTGCCCGAGAGCACGCTTGATGCGCTGGTCCTCTTCCGAGCGCATCTCTATCGCTATATGTTGGTGGAGCCGAAAGGTTGCCTTGCTTTTTTCGAGCAAGAGTTGGCCTCGGGCGAAGGAGCTTCTCACTTTCTTGTGGCTGGCGTCTTTCTGGTTTCCGCGCTGGAGTTGCTAAATACAGGAGGAGATGTTTCTTGGGTTCCGAATCTAGGAGAGGATTTTGAGAATGGGTTGTCTCTTTTCCGAATTCGTTCGGGTGAATCCTTGGCACAAATTTCAGCCTCCGGGTCAAGCATCCCAGACTTTGAGGTTTTTGACTACGCTGCGGTGCTTTCTTTCGAAGACCGTGAACTTTTACTCAGCGAGATACTGGGAAAGGAACTAAACGCTCCAATTAGCAGGAACCCCTATTCGAATCCTGCTGCGAGCCTCTCTGATTTTCTTGAAAATCAGAAACATGACCCGCAAGCACTCCTTTTGTGGACGCAAGAAATTTTCCAAGGAGAGCAGCTGGACTCGACCAATAAGAAAGAGGCGCTCACTCATGTTTTTGAGCGATGGGTTCGCGAACATTCTGATCTCGCGCTTGGAGATCGAGTGAAGGTTCTTGAAACGATAGGGAAAGGGGGAGCTGATTCCTATGCTAGCCTAGCGGCCGACGATGTGGAGATTCTCCTTGAAGAGGGGCGCGACTGGCGTTACGAAGTTCGGCAAGGTCACGCAACTCCCGCTCAGGTGTGGAGTGATTTACAGCAGCAGCTTCCCGAAGTGATGGCCAATGAAGAGGCTAGGGAGGGCGCGCGTAGTAAGCTTTTTCGAGAGTTAGCTGCGGAAGATCCGGTGGCTGCGATAGACCTTTTGGAGCCGCTCTCGGAAGCCGAAACACGGAAAATTCTTTTTCAGTCTGTGGGAGGTTTTCGCTTAGAGGACGCTGAGAAGTTTTACCAATATACTGCGGCCCTTCCTTCGGTCCAAACCGAGAGTGAGAGAAAAAGCATTGATCAAGGCTGGCGGATCTACTCGTGGTCTTCGCTGCGCTATCAAGGAGAGGACTATATTCAGTGGGTTCATACTATGTCTCCGGGGATCGCTCGTGATGCGGCAGTCCGCACTATAGTCAGTGGAACGATGGAGAAAAACCCTGAGGAAGGGCAACGCTTGCAACAGGAATTTGAACGGGAAGGGAGTAAGCCATGAAGTTTTCTCTTCTATTGGTTGTGAGTCACCTTGTGGCCATTGGGCTTGGTTTCTTATTTGCTCCGACTCAGGCGATTGAGGGTGATGCGAGGGCTCCGAACGAAACATCTGTCACTTCGCTTCCGAGAAAATTGAGTTTCGCTGCGACCGTGGAAGGTGAAAGAGTTCAAAGTGAAGAGAACTTCTCGGCACAAGATTTTGAGAGAGCCTTCGCTCGTTTGGCCGAGGGTGAGTTCACTGCTGCTGAGCGCCAAAAAGTTCGGTTGAGGCTTTTTACTGAGTGGGCTCAGGTCGATCTGAGAGCTGCAATGACCGCCATTTTAGGTGAACCTTGGAGTGAGGTGGGGGAGGGACCTTTTCTTGGCAAAGCCTTTGGAGAGGCATTTCGAGAAAATCCCGAAATGAGTTGGGAGATTCTGCAGTCGGGAGAGTTCGGGACGAGTGCTTCCCGATTCCGCAAGGAATGGTACGAGATCGTAGCAAGAGAGCATCCCGAGTTTCTGGTGGGGAGATTACCGGAGCTGTCTTGGAGAGATCGCGAGATTTTATTAAGAAGTTTGGTTGTAGGAGGAGTTTCTGAAGGGGCGTTGGAAGCCCTCTTGAAGATGCCCTCAGAGCTTGTTCCGGTTGAGCGGATTTTCCAAGTGTCGCCGCTCCCGTCGATGGCGCAAAGTGCGCAAGTGGTTCTGAATTTAACCGATTTTAAGAGTCGTGAAAGTC
>CAZUEC010000392.1:0-2442 GCA_964618865.1 uncultured Roseibacillus sp.
GGGCGGGAGTGGCTGCGTTTTCAGGGGTTGGGGCGGCTGCAGGAGCCGTCTGCGCAGGGGCGGCTATGGGGGCAGGGGCGGCGCCTATTTGTAGGCCTCCGAGTGCTGATTGAATGGACTCGGCATCGAGTCCTTTCTTTAACTTGATGTTTACGCCCTCTTCTTCGAGGTGAAAATAACTTAGCCCATGGGCGTTCATGAGCTCTACGATTTTACGAATTTCTTTTAGGTCCACGGCATCCTCCCAGATTGATTCTGGTGCGCAAGAATAGGGGACCAGTTGGAGGGGTCAAGCTCGGGTCACGACCTTAAAAGAGGTTTGGGTTTTTGGCGACTTGGGTGGGAGGGGGAATTTTCTAATTGGGGAAGATTTCTTGTAAGATGGTGCTGATATTTTCTTCGGCTAATTCCGAGTCGGGATATATGGCCTGAGCTTCTAGATAGTGGGTTAGGGCGGAGGCGAGTTGGGGGTTGCGTCGAGATTTGAGTTCGTTGCCGGTATCGAGGGCTTTTGTGAAGTCGGCGACTCGAGGAGCGAGTAGTTCGATTTCGCGGCCTAGCTTGGGATCGTCAGGGAATTCGGTTCGAATCTCTGCGAGTTGTTCGTAGGCGGCGTAGCTGGCACCAATTTTGGAAAATTCGGAGGCTTTGGAGATTGCGATTTCGATTTTGCGTAGGTTGTTGGTGATTTGTTTGAGGGCGGCGGTTCTTTCTTGGTCGCCACGGACGGCGAGGATGAATTCGCCCTCTTCGGCTCGTTTGGCGATTTCGCGGTAGTTGCTTTCGGAGAGAAGGCGGTCGAAGTCATTGCGGGAAGCGACGAGTTGTGAGCTGCTGCCGACCATGTTTTTGAATTCTTCTAGCTTTGGATTGGTGGGCCAGAGGGTGGCGGCTTCTTTGATGGATTTGGCGGCTTTTTCGCTTTCTTTGGCGAGGAGGTTGGCTTTGGCTTCTTCGATTGCGAGGTCGGAGGCGAGGGTGTAGCCGGCGATGGCTCCTTCGGCTTTGGCGGCGGGGAAGTCTTTTGCCATGGTTTTGAGGGAGGTGATGAGGTTTTTGGCGCGGCTGTAGTCGCGGGCTTGCATGGCTCCGTAGAGGAGGTTGAGATCGGTGATGTAGCCTTGCACTTTACGCTTTTTCTCACGGGGAAGGGTGGCGACTGGAGTGAGGTATTCGCCGAGGGCGAAGGCTTCCATGAGGCGTTGTGAGGCGCTGTGAATTTCTTGACGTTCTAACAAAAAGTTGAAGGCTTCGATTGCTTTTTCGGAATCACGAATGGCTTCTGAGGCGAGAGAATCGAGAGTGGAGATGGTTGGAGTGGTTCCTAACGATTCGGAAAAGAGTTTGGAAACGTCCGAGCCTTTTTCAATGCGAAGGGTGCGGTCTCCGTCGCGCCAGATTTGATTGTAAAAACGGGAGGCCATGAGGACGTGTTGGAAGCGTCGTTGGAGAAACCACTGTGCCATGGCGACTTGATATTGAGTTTTGGATTGAGCGATGGCGACTTCGGTGCGGACGATGTTTCCTTTTTTAAGGGTTTCGATTTCGTTAATGCGACGTAGGTGTTCAGTGTAGCGGGTTGATTGTTCGCCTACGCCGGGGGAGAGGGTTTCTTCGACACGAGAGTCATCGGTTTCCGTGACTTTTCTTTCCTGTCCTAATTTGTTAGCACGTTCATTGCGTGCTAATTCATCTGCTTGTTTAGCTATGTTTTTGCGCTCTTGATCCATTTTGGAGTTGATTAGTCTTAGGTTTGCGCCGTCTTGTTTGGCGAGCATGGCGGTGTAGATGGATTCTGCGAGGGTGGAGGAGAGGCGGGCGTCTCCTGGGTAAGAGGCTGCACGAGGAAGAAGTTTGAAGGCTTCCGCAAGACTGGGGCCGGAACGTTTTTTGCTACTCAGGCTGGCGAGGTTTTGCGGAGATAAGAGGGTGAGAATTTGGTCAATATCGGTGCGATATTGGCGGGAGGCTTCGTCGTTTTCGGGAGGCTCATTGAGGTACTTTTCGAAACGGGCTTTGATCACTCGGTTGTCTCCTAGGGGGATGGCGACTCCGGCTACGGTGACGGTTTCCGCGGAGGGGTCAAGAAGGGGGACTTCTTGTCCAAAGGGGAGTTGGCTTTCTTGTTTTTGGGATGAAGGCGCGGTATCGGTGGGAGTGGTTGGCGGGGGTTGAGGGGCTGGTGGGGTGTAGACTTGGGCGCTTAGAGGAGAGGCTAAGAAGGCGAGGCCAAGAAGTGGGCCGAGAGATTTCATTCCTGAAATCCTAGCGTTGCAAAGGTGTTTTCGCCAGCTTGAAAATGAGAAGTGCGGTTTAGAAGTGCGGTTTGGGTGGGGATCGGTTTTCAGATGCTTGTGCTGCTCTGCGGTGGCTAAGTTTAAAGTTTGAGGGCGGTTTGTTTTTTCTTCATTATTCCAGTTACGGTGGTGTTTTCTGTTGGGT
>CAZUEC010000393.1:0-2428 GCA_964618865.1 uncultured Roseibacillus sp.
CCACCCGTTACAGCATTCTTACCGGTCGTTACAACTGGCGCTCTAAGCTCCAAGTGCACGTCCTCAACGGCTACGGACAGCCCCTCATCCCTACCAACCGCATGACGGTCCCCAGCTTCCTGCGCGACAATGGATACACTACCGCCATGATTGGCAAGTGGCACCTCGGCCTCGACATCGCCACCCTCGACGGAAAGAAAGCGGAGCCAGCAAAAGGACTGAAACAGAAAATAGACAAAGGCGAATTCCCTGCTTCTGAACTCTCTAACATCGATTGGACTAAACCCATCGAAGGCGGCCCCTTCGACCTAGGTTTTGACTCTTGGTATGGCATCACCGCCTCCTTGGACTTCCCTCCCTATGTCTGGATTCGCAACAAGACCTGGCAAGGCGAAGGCAACTACTCCAAAGCGTTCCACCGCCCCGGACCTGCCAGTGAAGACTTCGAGGCCATCGACGTTCTCGACAACCTCGTTAACGAATCAAAAAAGTTCATCTCCACATACGAGAGCGAAAAGCCCTTCTTCGCCTACATTCCACTCCCCTCTCCCCACACCCCCATCGTCCCGACCGAAAAGTGGCAGGGCAAAAGCGGGATTAACAAATATGGAGATTTCGTAATGCAGACCGACGACTTTCTCGGCCAAGTGGTGCAAGCACTCGACGACGCAGGACTAAGCGAAAACACCATCGTGGTTATGACCAGCGACAACGGTTGCTCTCCACAAGCAGAGTTCAAAGAACTCGAAGCCAAAGGCCACTTCGCCAGCGCACAGTATCGAGGAGCTAAAGCCGACATTTGGGAAGGCGGCCACCGGGTCCCCTTCATCGTGAAATGGCCCAAGGTCATCAAAGCGGGTAGCGTCTCCGACGAACTCACCTGTCAAATCGACCTCCTCGCCACCTGCGCCGAACTCGTTGGCACGGAGCTTCCCAAAAACGCTGGCGAAGATAGCGAAAGCATCTTGCCCCTCTTCAGCGGAGAAAAGACCGAGTTCACGCGCAAAGGCATCATCCATCACAGCGTGGGAGGACACTTCGCCTACCGCGAAGGAAACTATAAGCTAATTCTCGCCTACGGCTCCGGCGGCTGGATGCAACCCAACGAAAACCAGTCCAAAAAGAAAGGCCTCCCCAAAGCCCAACTCTACGACCTAGCCGCCGATCCGGGTGAGCAGAACAACCTCTACTTGGAGCAGCCCGAACTGGCCGAAAAACTCTTAGCCCAACTCACCGAATACGTCCAAGCAGGTTCAACCGCCACAGGCAAAGAATCCAGCAACGACGTAGAGAAAATTAAGCTCTGGAAGAGCGAAAAGGGCGAAAAGGCCAAAAAGGCCAAAAAGGCCAAATAGAATCGGAGCCGCTTTGGTAACAAAAGCGGGCAGCAGGAACCTTCAAAACTCCCCCAGCCCGAGTTGTCACCAACTCGGGCTCCCTAAATACCGAAAAATAGCTCTCATTCCTCAACCCCACCCCATCATCCATGAAAAAATCAATTCTCACCGCCTTCACGCTCATTTGCTCCTTCGCACTGCACATTCAAGCAGCTCCCGAAAAAGGCTCCACTGCCGAGAAGAAGAAAAGGCCCGATTGGAAGTGCACCCCAGATGAGACACTACCCAACGTGCTCATCTTAGGAGACTCCATTTCGATTGGCTACACTCTGCAAGTGAGAAAACTCCTCGAAGGCCAAGCTAACGTCTTTCGCCCCGTGACACCCGATGGCAAACGCCCCGTCAACTGCAGCGGAACCACCTTTGGCCTCAACCGCTGTGGCGACCTCCTGACAAAACACGAATGGGATATCATCCACTTCAACTGGGGCTTACACGACCTCAAACACGTCAAAAAAGCAGGCGGCCACGACAAATCAAACGACCCCAACGGTCCCGTCCAATGCGCCCCCAAGGACTATGAGACAAACCTCAGAAAAATCGTCACAGAACTGCGCCAGACCGGTGCCAAACTCATCTTCGCAACCACCACCCCAGTGGTCCCAGGAACCTTGAATCCCCTCCGTACGCCCGAGGCGCCAATTGAATACAACACCATCGCCACCAAAATCATGGCCGAAAACGAGATTCGAGTGAACGACCTTCACGCCCTCTCCCTGCCCCATCTCGCCGAATGGCAGATGCCCAAGAACGTGCATTTCAAAGCAGCAGGTTCGCAGGCCTTGGCTGAAGAAGTAGCGAAAGTCATCTCAGCAGAACTCGAGAAAAAATGAATCAACCGTGGGCGCTCTACGACCTCGTAGAAGACCCTTCGGAAGCGAAAGTTCTAGCAAAACAACATCCCAAAATCGTGGCTGAGCTGTCCGAAAAATTCGAGACGCGGCAAGCATCCTGCGAACAAAGCGACCAAGCCAACGACTATTAGACCGTTTTCCAAAAGTTCGTTCGTTTATCGCCGAGAGAGAATTTCT
>CAZUEC010000394.1:0-2422 GCA_964618865.1 uncultured Roseibacillus sp.
TTGGTAATTTCAAAGGAACGAAGCTGGTAGAGTTCAAATTTAGGACAATGACGTTCTACCTCACTGGTCGAGCGTAGAACCCGTTGGCGACATAGTCATTCTTCGTATTCGAGAGTTCCTGCAGGTTATTCACCACAATGTGATGATTTATTCAGACAAGTCCCTCGTTCGGGACAAAGGATTACGAGCCCCCCGCAAGGCCGCTAGTTGGACATGTTGTAACCAGTCTTGGGATGCTTGAAAGTCAAAGCGCTCCTGCATGAGGCGATTTGGAGGATTATCGAGGGGCCGTATTCCTTTGTCTGCCGAAAGAGAGCAGAGAAGGAAAAGAGGCACGAAGCTTGAGAGTTTGCGTAATATTGGTGAGTGAGTTTATTGCGAGAGTGAAGTGAAAAGTGTTGTGTTAGGTGTTAGGCTAAGGTTTTGAGGGGGTTTTTAGGTCAGAATGGTCATTTTTTTCGTCTCAACGTTGGTAACTTGCCCGATGAGCAGCTATAGCTAGGCCGAGCTGCCCAAGGATAGTGAATGAATAAAGACGTAGACCACGAGCGAATCGAGAAAGCGGTGAAGGAGATCTTGCAAGCAATTGGCGAGGATCCAGAACGTGATGGGCTGAAAGATACGCCCAGCCGAGTCGCTAAATACTACGCTGAAGTGAGTGCAGGTCTACGTGAGCAGCCTGCTGAGCATCTGAATAAAACCTTTGAGGTCGATCATGATGAGTTGATCGTGGTGAGGGATATTACTTTCTATTCTATCTGTGAGCATCATTTGGTCCCATTTTTTGGAAAAGCGCATGTTGCCTATTTGCCGAGGAAAGAGGGCCGGATTACCGGGCTTTCTAAGTTAGCGCGTTTGGTTGATGGCTTTGCTAAACGTCCTCAGGTACAGGAGCGTCTAACAGGACAAATTGCCGATGCGATTGAGGAAAAGTTGAAGCCGCAAGGAGTGGCGGTGGTCTTGGAGGCTGAACATCTGTGTATGTCGATGAGGGGAATCAAGAAGCCAGGAAGTCAGACGGTGACGTCGTCGATGCGTGGGTTATTCCGAAATAATCCGGCTTCTCGGGAAGAAGTTTTGCGGCTCATTTTGCATTCACATTAAAGGTCTTGTCCTTTGTGGACGCCGCTGGCGGGCATTTTGGAGTGAACGATGCAATTGGTGAGTTTGGCATTTGCCTCTACTGTTGTGTTCGGCCAGAGAAGGCAGTTTTCAAGGTGGGTGTTAGCACCTACTTGACATCCAGGGCCAACCCAAGAGTTAGTGATGGTCGCGCTGGTATCGACGACTGCATTTTGGTGGATTTGTGAGAGTTCTTGGCCGGTTTCGAGAGCGGCTCCAATTCCATGAGTTTCTAGGTAAGCCTCACGGGTGCCGAGATCGAGCCAATGCCCTTGGTCAGCAGAGAAGGCACCGAGTTTTTCTTGGGAAGCTAGTTCGAGAAAGGCGGGGATAATTGAAATTTTTTCATCGGCCGGGATCAGTTCCAAGATTTCGGGGCTGATGCAATAGATGCCTGTGAACTGATGTGTGCCTTCGGCGATTTCGAGTTTTTGTCGAATGTCGAGGACGAGATTTTCTTTCACTGCAAGGTGTCGAGCAGGTCCTTCTGAGCGTACTGCCAATGTGGCGGTGTGTCCTGAGGATTCATGTTGGGCAATGAGTTCTTTGATGGCGATATTTGTCAGGATATCGCCGTTGTAAACGAGGAGGGGATCGCCTGCGATGAAGGAAGAGATGTTTTTGATGCCTCCGCCGGTTTCGAGAAGAATCTCTTCATGGAAGAAGTGGAGCTGGAGTCCACGATAGCGACCATCGGGGAAGGTGCGGGCCCATTCTTCGTGTAAGTGGTGGGTGTTGATTGCGACTTCTTCAATACCAGCTTCTAGGAGGTGATCTAGAGCGTGAGTGGCCATCGGGCGGTGAAAGACGGGCACGAGCGGCTTGGGCACGGTGTTGGTCATGGGCTGGAGGCGAGTGCCAAGTCCTGCGCCGAGGAGAAATGCTTTCTTCATTGCGGGTGACCATGAACTTCTCATTACGCACTGCAAAGCGCTTTGAGAGACAACTCAGGCGAGCTGGAGGGGGGGATTCGGTGTGAGGGGCTTATTAGGGTGTTCTAGCGAGGGTCTAGGATTATTTTTTAGCGGTCTGACTTCTACTTGGACTGCCATTTTTGTAAGAATTCCTGATCTTCTAGAGAGAGCTGTGATATTTTGAGGTCGTGGCTGCGGCCTTGGATGATTACTTTGAGCTTGTCCCCGTCTTTGGAGACTAGTTTAGCGAGGACGGTCTGGCCTGCTTTGTTCGTGAGTTGACGTTCGATTGGGGAGATGATTTGAGAATTTTTGATGTTTTCGGTTCGTGCGCTTTCTTTCGGATTCTTTTTACGAGCTTGGCGAATGCCGACGTCTTCGTGGGC
>CAZUEC010000395.1:0-2420 GCA_964618865.1 uncultured Roseibacillus sp.
AGTGTAGAGTGAGCGATCATTACAGCGAATGAGGTAGACCGACCATTTGATTGCTTCCTCTTTTTTTTCGTTACCCATATTTCTGTGAGAAAGTCATTCTCTACTGCTGAGGCTTAGGCTCTTTTGCAAATGACTTTGTCGAAATGTTGTTCTTTGATTTGACCTCAGTCATTTCGGCAATCTCATCTGGAAAAGGGGCTAAGGGCGAATCAAACTCTTAAGATGACCCAGATTCCTTTGTTTGAGAAGGGAGGGCTTTGGCTTTGTGTTGTGGTTTGTGGGCTGTTTTTGGGAGGGGTGGGTGAAGAAATATTGGATCTCCGGTTGGAATCGGAGGCAAGGTCTGGGTAGGGTTTGGGTAGGGATGGATGGAGAGAGTCGAAGTGATTTGGGTAAGGACGTGCTACGAGATGTTTCACGGTCGTTTTATCTGACTTTGCGGGCGTTGCCGGCAGGGATGCGCTCGGCTGTGAGTGTGGGCTATTTGTTGGCACGGGCCAGTGATACGATTGCGGATTGTGAGGGAGAGAGGGGGGCTCGGTTGGTGTTGTTGGATAATTTTCGAGCGGCGATGTCGGGACGGATGGAGGAGGATTTTTTTGAGAAGGCGGCTGAGATGGCTGAGGAGAAGGGGGTGAAGGAGGGGGAGCGTGTTTTGCTGAGGAGGTTGCAGGAGGTGTTTGGCTGGTGGCAGAGTTTGGCTGAGGAGGAGGGGAAGGCGGTTCGGGAGGTTGTGAGGACGATTACTTTAGGGCAGAGTTGGGATTTGGAACGTTTCCCAGAGGGGAAGGTGGTCTCGCTTTCTGAGGGGGAGGAGGTGGAGGAGTATTGCTACCGAGTGGCTGGATGTGTGGGTGAGTTTTGGACGGAGATTGGATTTGGCTCAGATCCTTCTTTTTCGAACAAGTCGAAGGAGGAGATGAGGGGGTTGGGGAAGCGTTTTGGGAAGGGTTTGCAGTTGGTTAATATTCTTCGAGATAAGGTGGAGGATGAGAAACGGGGGCGGTGTTATTTACCAGGGGAGCGAAGTTTTTGGTTGAGGAAAGCGAGAGGTTACTTGGAGGATGGGCTTGATTATTCCCGTGCTGTGCGGGGGAGGCGTGCTCGTTTGGCGACGGTTTTGCCTGCTTTGATTGGTTTGGAGACTTTGCTTCTTTTGGAGAAGGCTACAGAAGAGGAGTTGGCCGAGAAGGTGAAGGTGGGAAGGCCGGTGGTGAGGCGTTGTCTCTGGAGGGCGATTTGGTTTTGAGTGCTGTGATGAAGAAGTGGTTGGTGAGAGCGGATACTGGAGGGACCTTTACGGATGGTTGGGCTTTGGACGGAGGGGGAAAGGAGAGGCGGTGTAAGGTGCTTTCGAGTGGTTGTGTTCGGGGGATGGTGGAGGAGGTGATTGGTGAATGTTCTTATCGGGTGCGCGGTTTAGATGGTTACGGAAGTGCTTTTTTTGAGAATTGGTTCTGTGAGGGGATGAGGGTGTTGAAGCAGGAGGGGGAGGTTTTTACGTTTGAGCGGTCTCTTTTGGGAGAAGGAGTGGTGGAGTTACGAACGGGTGAGGAGGCTCCGGTTTTGGCTGCTCGTATTTTGACGAGGACGATGTTGGGGGCAGATTTTCCGGAGATGGACTTTCGTGTGGCGACGACGAGGGGGACGAATGCTCTTTTGGAAGGAAAGGGAGTGGAGCCGGTTTTGTTTGTGACGAAAGGGTTTCGTGATTTGCCGACGATTCGAGATCAACGGCGACCGGATCTTTTTGCGAGAGTGATTCGGAAACGGCCGGCGATTACGAGTCAAGTGGTCGAGGTGGAGGGGCGAGTTTCGGTGACTGGAGAGGTTTTGCTGGAGTTAGAGGAATATTTTTTAAGGAAGGTGGCGAGGGATTGGGTTGCGCGGGGAAAAAAGGTGGCGGTGGTGGCGTTGTTGCATGCGGATCGATTTCCAGCGATGGAGAAACGGGTTGAGAAGATTTTGTGGGAGGAAGGTTTTGAAGATGTGAGTACTTCGGCGGATTTAGGGGCGCGGTTAGGATTTTTACCAAGGATGGAGACTGCGCTTGCGAATGGGTATTTGGGGCCGGTGATGAATTCGTTTAAGAAGAGGGTCGGAGAGTTGGGTAAGGTTTCTTTTCTAACAAGTTCTGGTGGTCTACAAGAGAGGGCTGATTATGAGCCGGTGGATAGTCTTTTGAGTGGCCCGGCAGGCGGGTTGTTAGGGGCTTTGGAGGTGGCGAAAGCGGCTGGTTTTGATCGGGTTTTAACTTTTGATATGGGGGGGACGAGTACGGACGTGGCTCGGTTAGAGGGAACGATTCCTTTGTGCTATGAGCAAAGCATTGGACCGGTGCGAGTGCGAAGACCGGGTGTGAAGATGGAGACGGTGGCTGCTGGAGGAGGGTCGATTTGTCGTTGGTATCAGGGTGGGCT
>CAZUEC010000396.1:0-2417 GCA_964618865.1 uncultured Roseibacillus sp.
AGCGATTGGAGAGGAGAGCCACAACGGTAATTCAATTACCACTTGGGTTTAAATAACGGAAAAGATTCCGTTGGCAATAAATGCCACTTTAAATAAGCGTTGGAGATACTAAGGCGAATTATTTTTCATTAACCCAGCGCAAGGATTTAGAAAAAAAATGTGCGTTCAATGGTGATTCTGAAGCCATTAAACTGGGAGCTTAAGAAAGCAACAATTTTGCCTAGATCTTGGGCAAGCGATTAATCGGTCTGGCGTAGTATGTACTCAGTGCCAATGCTGAAATCCCTGTTAACGTGGCTTTATTTCACTTAAATGAAAACTCGTTCAGTCGGTTGTAAAACTGCTGGCGAGTTAGTGCTACCTGCTGAAATAACTGGTCCATTACCCAGACGGGTGGTTAGCGGTCGCCAGATTCACATTCGTTAATGAAAACGTCCAAGCTCTGTTAAACTTTTCCAGCTGGTTGGGTCATTCACATAAATACGGCTGTAGCGTCCGAGAATAATGAATGGATGCTTGCATTTAAAATGCAAGCCCGTGGCTATCTGCATTCGGAAGGAATCGAACTGCAAGCCAATTTATCGTTTCTAGTTCGTTTGCAAGGAAGCATTTCATGTTAAAAGGAGTTTCCATTGCTGGCACTGTGTCAGCGCTGGGATTGTTACTGTTGTCCGTCGCACCGGTCGTTGCGCAGAGTACATCTCAGGGTGTACCAGCCACTTTTGGTGGCAACCCTGCGTATGCTCCGCAGGTGCCGCCGGATGTTCAGGTCCCAGTTATTCAGTCCCCCCCGATCGTTCAAGCTGGAGCCCCAGTGGTTTCAGCTGAAAGTTGTACCAGCTGCCAGCATCCGTCTGCCGCCGCGAGTTGCGGAACCTGTGAGGCCCAGCCTGCGGGTAAGCAATGCGGTTGTAGATTGTGCAAAATGAAGAAAGCTGGCAAGCCAAGCCCCTGTGCTGGTAGCCATAAAGGGTTGTTCTACGCCAATGATTTCAGTTACTTAGGAAAAGAAGGTAACACTGCCAGTTGTTTGGGCGATTCCCTAAAGGACCGAAAGATCGGCAACCTCGGAAACCTCGGCACGTTGAGCCTTGGCGGACAATTGCGTTGGCGTTACCACAGCGAACGCGGGCAAGGTCAGCAGGCGGGTTTCACTCGTTTTCAAGATACTGATAACGACTTCTTGTTGGGAAGATTGCGGTTGTATGCTGATTGGAAAGTCAACAACAACATTCGCTTCTATGCGGAGGGGATTTACGCTGACGTTGCCGCTAGAAACGAAGAGTACATCGCGCGAGGGATCGACGCGAACCAAGGCGATTTCTTGAACTTGTTCGCGGACATTAACTTGGACGGACGCACGACTCTTCGAATCGGACGGCAAGAACTGTTGTACGGTGATCAGCGTTTGGTGTCGCCATTGGATTGGGCTAACACCCGTCAACGCTTCGATGGTGTTCGTACGCTTTCGAAGTTCGATAAATTTAAAATCGATACTTGGTACACTCAGTTTGTGCCAGCCGTACCGACCGAGTTTGATAACCCGGATGAGCAACAGCATTTCTGGGGTGTCTACGCCACGTTGACGGAATTGCAAAACAAAACCCTAGAGTTGTATTACTTGGGTTTGAACGATGATCGCGGCGTTAATGAAACCGAAGCGGTTCATACGTTTGGTACGCGTCTGTTTGGAAACACGCAACGTAATTTGTTGTATGAATTTGAAGGCGCGGTGCAAAACGGCAGTCGTGACTTAACCGATCAAAGCCTTACCGCTTGGTCGATCACCGGTGGTCTGGGATATAAGTTCAACAACCGTCCCTGGAAGCCAGCCTTGTGGTTCTTCTATGACTACGCGACAGGTGATGAACCTGGTGGATCCTTCACCTCGTTCAATGACTTGTTTCCGCTGGGACACAAGTACCTTGGTTTCATAGACGCAGTTCAACGGCAAAATATCTTGTCACCGAACGTGCGTTTGAGCTTGGCACCAACACCCAAGTTGAACTTGCTGTTGTGGTACTACAACTTCCGTGCTGCCATTCCCGAGACCCCAATTCTTTCACTGGGAGGGACTCCGGCTCAAGATACGACGTCAGCTGACTTTGGTAACGAGATCGATTTTGTGGCGACTTACAAAGTTAATGCTCGTAACACCGCATTGGTCGGTTACTCGCACTTTTTCAGAGGAGACAGAATTCTCGGCGATACCGACGCTGACTTCCTGTACTTACAGTGGACGACTAACTTTTAAGCAGGAAGTTGATCTGAATCGCAAACATTGCATCTCTCCTTCCGGATGCGTTGTTTGCCGTTGGACTGGTTCTGCTGACATAGCCGAGCAGGCCAGTTGCAAAAATTAGAATCTTCAAAGATCGAAACTCGCCGAGCAACAAAGGTTGTTCGGCGAGTTTTTT
>CAZUEC010000397.1:0-2414 GCA_964618865.1 uncultured Roseibacillus sp.
ATACAGAAACTGGCACAATTCCGCAGCAATCTGGAGTCGGGCAGAACTTAGACCCACAATCACCACAAGGCACTTTGATTCGAACAGTCTTCGTCACTGGGCGACGAACGGTGATTGTCTCAGAAGTCAAACCCCCTTTATCGCCTTTTCCTTCAACAACAATCTGCTCCTCAACATACTCAGTCACCTCTTTCTCAATGTAACGCTCTCCACCTTCACAACCTTGATGAGGAAACTTCTGCTTCTTAGCGCAACTCTTACACGATCGAGTTTTGCTGGCTAAATTAACGCCTTTGCTTTTATTCCCACAAAGACTAATGGAAGAACCGCAGCAAGACGTCAATACGACTGCAGCAACAAGAGAGGTCACGAAGAGAGCAAGATGTTTCATTGGTGTGGCCGCGAAGATAATAAAAAGTGATGAAGGGTTGCAAACAAATTATGACGGAAGAACGACAGAGAACGTCAGCGCGCCCCCTCACAACAACTTCATGAGTCGCACTTTTCCCGAATTTTAAGAATGACTTAAGAAAATTAGGCGATTTCTAAAACCTTCTCCACCACTCGACGAGGATTAGGAAGCTGCTCGTTTTCGATATGCTTAGAGTAAATCGCGGGCGCATCAATCGTGCACACTCGCTTTACCGGAGCATCAAGATGATCAAAGGCATGCTCCTGAATCAAAGTCGTAATTTGAGAGGAAACTCCATTAAATGGCTTAGACTCATCAACGAGAACCGCACGATTCGTCTTCATCACCGACTGAATAATGGCCTCCTGATCAAGCGGACGAATACTTCTCAGATCAAGCACCTCTGCGTTGATATGATGTTCCTTCTGCAAAGTCTCCGCCGCTTCCAAAGCATGAAGCACGCTACGCCCATGGGCAATGAGCGAAATATCACTGCCTTCACGTTTGATATCCGCCTTACCCAACGGAATCGTAAAGTCTCCTTCTGAAGGATCGGGAACAGGCCCCGTATTGCCATAAAGAAGGGTGCTTTCCATCACATAAACCGGATCATTATCACGAATAGCAGACTTCATGAGACCCTTAGCATCTGCCGGAGTAGCCGGAACAACTACTTTAAGTCCTGGAAAAGCAGCAAAAAGACCTTCTGGGCAATGCGAGTGCGTAGCACCCACATTCGTCCCCCCATTCGCAGGACCACGCATCACGATGGGACAATGAATCAGTCCACCCGACATGTAGCGTACACAAGCAGCATTATTCACCAGCTGATCAAAGGCAACCGAATGGAAAGACCAAAACATCAACTCCATCACCGGCCGAACACCAAGCATCGACGCCCCTATCCCCATCCCAATGAAACCCGCTTCGGAAATCGGAGTATCCACGACTCGCTTATCCCCCCATTTTTTCCAAAGACCTTTAGTAACCTTGTAGGCTCCATCATACTGAGCGACTTCTTCACCCATGAGAACCACGCTCGGATCGCGGGCAAGTTCTTCATCAAAAGCTTCGTTCAGGGCATCGCGGTATTCAATTTCGCGCATGAATTTATTTCAGGTGTAAGTTTAGGTGTAAGTGTTGTTCGAAAATTTTCCTTTAATCATTAAAGAAATGACGACCAATTTTAGAAGCTTCGGTTTCGTTATCAGTTTCCCAATAAACGTGCTTAGTGAGATCCTCAAAAGTAGGAGGAGGAGAGTCTTCTGCGAACTGAGCAGCAGCGCTTGCTTCCGCCATTGCTTCTTTCCCAATTTGTTTCGCTTCCTTGGCAGTCAAAAGCCCTTCCGCGATAAGCCTCTTTTCCCAAAGAATAATGGGATCATGTTCATCCTTGTATTTTTGAATCTCCTCCGGAGTGCGGTAAACTTTCGCGTTCGCATCTGCCACACTATGGCCGTACCAACGATAAGTTTGGATTTCAAGAACAGTAGGTAAAGACTCCTTCCGAGCACGTTCCATTGCAATATTCAACTTTGCTCGCAATTCATAAATATCTTCTCCATTCACTAAGTCCCAAGCCATGTCGTAGGACTCCGCCCGCTGGGCCAAACAATCTCGATAAGAGGAAGAACGCTTTTGTGAAGTCCCCATCGAATAACCATTATTTTCAATAATGATCACCGCTGGAAGTTCGAAAAGAGCGGCAATATTCATCGATTCATGAACCGAACCCTGATTAACCGCCCCATCACCCATGAAAGATAAAGAACATCCTTGATGGCCATTATACTTCACCCCGTAAGCAAGACCAATTCCCAAAGGAATCTGCCCACCAACAATTCCATGACCTCCCCAGTAATTTTTATCCGGTGCAAAGAAATGCATCGAACCACCTTTGCCTTGAGAGCATCCAGTGACCTTGCCATACAACTCTGCCATGCACTCATTCATATTCATCCCCACCGCTAAAGAATGACCATGACAGCGATAAGCTGTGATC
>CAZUEC010000398.1:0-2409 GCA_964618865.1 uncultured Roseibacillus sp.
TCTTCCGCAAGAGTTTCTGTCACTTGACCACGCAGTAAAATAGAGGAATTTTAAGGCGGCAGTTTCTTATCGGCGTAAACATCAGATCGA
Organism: uncultured Roseibacillus sp.; assembly: GCA_964618865.1. Lineage (GTDB taxonomy): Bacteria > Verrucomicrobiota > Verrucomicrobiia > Verrucomicrobiales > Akkermansiaceae > Roseibacillus. The sequence goes on from CAZUEC010000398.1 coordinate 91, forward strand.
CCAAATACACTCTGCACGCCTTGTAAGATGGCATGATTGCGATTCTTTTCCTCAATCACACCCCGAGTACCTTCGACCTTATGCCTGCCGTGATGATTGACCCAACCTTCGCCCACGATTTTTGGACCAAACTGCTGCCACTGAAAACCATCAGTCTCCCCTTTGCCACGAAAAGCATGAGTCGCAGTGCGATAGGCCAATACGGGTTTGCCAGCATTTAAGTAATCCCCCAAAATTGAGTATGCTTCATCATCGAGTTGGCGAAAACGAGTGCCAATGATCATGAGATCAGCATTTTTAAGTGCCTCAATACCGACCATACTCTTTTGATTATTTGGGTCGATATACTGACCATCGTCGCTCATCGAAAAAAGAACGGTGCAATCATAACCGAATCGCTGACTAAGAATTTTAGCCAACATCGGATTTGATTCTTCAGAGCGATACTCCTCATCCCCTGAGAGCAGAACAATCTTCTTCCCTTTCCCGACTCCTTCTTTCCCTTCAAAGTGAAGTTGCCCTTTTGCTATCGACCAAAATCCGGTCGCAAGAATTGCCAATATGAATCTTCTCATTGCTGAATTTATTACTGAACCATATTACTGAACTGACAACAATTTCTTGCCTCATTTCAGCAGAATTTTTATTTCCACGAGAAATTTCGAGAAGTTTGTTAGGGAATGGGAAAAGCCCTCTTGGACCGATTTTTGACAATCGCACAAGAAAGAAACTGCGGCCGAGTAGAGTGGTCGGTTTTGGATTGGAACATCTCCGCCATCGAATTTTACCGTTCTCGGAATGTCAACGTGATGCCAGATTGGCGAATCTGTCGCTTAACATTCTAATAATAAATAACTTTCGAACCCACAGAAAGAAAACCTCTTCCCTCAATACAAAAAAGCGTCAATCAATGACAATTGAGCGCTAATTGTCTAACCAGATTGGCTCGCTATTTTGGAGGTTTATCCACACCTTCGCCTCGCAGTGAAAAAACCACTTTGCTACCGGCGCAACCTCAATAGCCTTCAAGTTTCTCGAAAGGGTCGCTTTGCGTTTTCATTGTCAGTCGGATTGGTGATGATGGGTTTGATCGGTGGCGCTTTCGCGATTTTTGTGATTCCAGGCCTTGAACAGAATAATCTCCTTGTTCAAGTGATCTCGAGCCCCGCAATCGTTCCTGAAACGCAACTCGAAGTCACTGCAGCAGAGACACAACCTCTCCGAGTCGCTCCCCTTCCCAAGCCTCCTGTTCAGAAAGTGGTTCCTCCTAGTCCCCCCATGCCGACGACTCCATTTCTAACCGTTTCGTCCGAGACAAATACCGACTTCTTAGTCGATCAAACCGAAAACGCGCTCGAAATCATTGCTCAAGTTCAAGCTGAAGAAGAGCAGCGCCTCAAAGAGCTTTTCGAAAAAGAAGAACGGGAACGCAAGATTGCCGAAGAAAAAAGATTATTAGCGCAACAGAAAGCAGCGGAAGAAGAAGCCGAACGGAAGAAGCAAGCAGCAGAGCGCGCTTTAGTGGCTCAAAAAGAAGCAGCTCGTAAAGCTCGCGAACGTGCAATCGTCGCGCAAGAAACGGAAGCTCGCAGAGCACAGGAACGAGCCATTGCAGCTCGCGAAACAGAAGCCCGTCGAGCGCAGGAAGCACAGCAAAAAGCACTCGCAGCTCAACAACAACAGGCTCGGCAAGCCGCAGCACAGGCAGAGGCCCAAGCTCAGGCAACAGCCGCCGCAAGGAAAAAAATCGCCTCCACTCCGGTTCTCGCACGTCGCACGACTCCAAAGTATCCTTCGAAAGCAAGACGTGAAGGAGTGCAAGGAACAACTCGAATCGAAGCGACAGTCACCAGTGCAGGAAAAGTTCGTTCTCCTCGAATCATTGCGAGTTCGGGAAATCGAAGCCTCGACTCCTCAGCTCTCTCTGCGGTGAAAAAATGGCGTTTTCAGCCTGCTAAAAATAGTCTTGGTGAAGCTATTTCTCACCAAGTGACGATTCCTGTTACCTTCCGTTTAAACTGAGTCTCCCAAGTGCGCGCCTCACTCTTTTTCATTCTTTAAGAAACGGCCAATTACCGCCATTCCTTCTATCTGAGCGACCGCGAGTTCAGTTTCAGAATTTTCTAACCGTCCCGCAATTTCGAACAAATATTGATACATCGATTTCCCCTCAATCTTACCTTCAAGCGTGAAAGGATCATCTCCAGATTCAATCGCTTTCCACGTTGAACGGATGGCCTGCCAGAAGTCACCAGTTTTCTCCCAATAACTTTCCGCAAGTTCTAGAGATGGAGTCGTAATCCGCTCATAGCGCACCGC
>CAZUEC010000399.1:0-2409 GCA_964618865.1 uncultured Roseibacillus sp.
TACGATCACCATCTACAAGATACTTTAAGCCCTTAGCTCCATGACTTGCCTTCAGCTTCCAACCTTCCCGAGACAAAGGCTTTGGCGCAATCTGCTCGAGTTCCTCCTCGGTCCACGGCTTATCTCGATCCTGATACTTTTCACGTAAAAAAGCCACCAGCTCAGGACTTGTTATCGCAGCCTCATTTCCGAAAGAATTGCGAATGTAAGTCGTGACCTCCGCAATCCATTGGTCGGAATTGGTTCCCATTCCAGCCATCACACCTTCGTACTCTCTGCCGTCTAACTCACCAGTCAAACCATGTAAAAGAGTCAGAATAGAAGATTCGTCAGAGGCCGCTAATCGAGGATTATTGGCAAAAGACGGAGCTAAAAATTGTCCCGCAACTCCCGGCATGGGAGTCCCTTTTCCATCCGCACCATGGCAAGCAAAACAAAGCTGCTCGTATGCCGTTTGACCACGACTCATCGCCTCCGCAAAAGCCTGATCTTTAAGACGACGAGCTTCCGCTTCTCTCTGATTTCTCACTAAAATCTCATGCATCTCTTCCATTTCATGAACAACCGCATGATCCTTTTGAGCGGCTTTCAAACTCACCGCCAAAGCAAGTAAGTCCTCCCTCTTAGTCTGAGAAAACTGAACCGAATTCAAAAACTGCAACTGCATCTCGATATCATCCGACAAATAATCATTTGTCAAAAGAGCCCCCGCCAGCGAGCTCTCTCCTTTCGCAAAGAAGGGCTCCCCAACTCGAATTGCAGCCGTCCGCACTCGTGAATCTTCATCAACAAGAGCATCAACCAAAAGTCCAGGAGTCAAACCTCCCATCCCCTCCAAAGTCCACAACCCATGCAATCGACCCAATGCCGACGAACCGGATCGAACCAATTCTTCCACTTCGGGAATAACGGACTCGCGATCCTCACGTAGAATGATCAATTTCTGAGCCGTATCACGCCACCAGCCATTGGGATGGGAAAGATAAGTCACCAATTCCCCCGTAGTCTCTTCCAACATTTGAGGCTTTCGATCCGGACGATAGCCCGTGTGCTCCAAGCGATAAATACGACCCTTCCCAATATTCTTGGCAAGACCCCATTCATCAATCACTCCCCGCAAGTAGGAACCCTTCCGAGTCCAAGAAGCCTGCTGAATAATCCCACGATGCATATCAATCATCATCATCGCCCCGTCAGGAGAAGTCGCCGTCCACAAAGGCCGAAAGTTAACATCCGTCGAAGCCACGAACTCTTCCTCAGAATAATAATTGCTCAACACAGTAGCCCCATTCTCCCGTGTCACCTCCGCCCGCCGGATCAAGCGACCGACAGGCTCGGGTAAAATCAGATCTCCCTGCAAATTCTCCGGAAGCCGATCGCCACGGTAAATGGACTGTCCACCCCCTCCCGTAAAGTGATTGAGCGATCCCTGCTGATTCAGACGACGAGGTCCGCCTTGCACATCTGGCGCGTCGACGATGGGATAAACCGTTCGAAAATCCCCCGCCTCCTGCTCCTTTACCGGAAGATTGAGAGCACCATAAACAATTGGCTGTTGAAAAGTGAGAGCCGGCTTCTCCCCACCCGCCACAGAATAATAAAGACGACCCACATCATCTCGCCCAAGCCCCCACTGCCCCTCACCCTTCGGCAAATCTTCCGCGACCAGCTTCCCATCCGTAAACCGATAACGCTTAGCCTCGTAAGTGCAGTAAAGCCAGTTATCAATATTCCAAAGAAGACCCGAAGGCTGATGCTCCATATTTCCTCCCCGCGGACCACCCTCATAAACCTTCACCTTTTCATCAGCCACCCCATCTCCATCTCCATCACGGTACGTCCACAAATCCAGAGTATCAGTTACCCCCACCATCAAACGATCATCCAAAGGCAGAATCATCCGCGGTAGCTTCAAATTATCAATAAAGACCGAGTGCTTCTCATAAATGCCATCCCCATCAACATCTTCATGCCGTGAAATACGCGAGATCGGTTTCTTCTCACCGGTCGCATCTGCATCCTGCATATAAGTCCGCATCTCCACCACGTAGAGAGCCCCGTTCCCATCCCACGCCAAAGCAACAGGTTCTTGAATATCCGGATCAGACAAGACCAATTCCAACGAATAGCCATCCTGTAAACGAATCGAATCCTTCGCCTCCTCAGAGCTTAAATAACCATGCTCTTGAGCTTCTCCCAAACCAGTTACCGCCAAAGAAAAAACAACCGTTCCCGACCTCGCTAAATTGCCTATCATTTGGTGAACCGTAACGCTTTCCCGCCCCGCTTTCCCTCCCCAAATCTATCATTTTTCTAATTCAAAAAAGCAAAAAACATCACCGACTTTCTCAAAAAAACTCCACCCGTTGCTTTGAATTACAATTTTTACAATATTTGCAGCAACCAAAT
>CAZUEC010000400.1:0-2403 GCA_964618865.1 uncultured Roseibacillus sp.
CTTTCTGATGATATCAATGCTCCTACTATCTTTACTATTGGTAGCGGTGGAACAATTGTTACCTTCGCTGATTCAGTCTTCGAAAGCGACCTCTCAACTGGTGGCATCGGCAACAGCTTAGGCGATATCGACTTTTTCAATATTGTCGTCGAAAATGGATTTCAACTGGATTCAATCACCTTAGATTTATTTGGTGGTGGTGATCAGGCCTTCTTTGGTTTTGGTCTAGACACTTTAACTAACAACCCTGCTATTCTTGACCAACAAGCAGGATTTACGAATGAAGCCCTCGGATTCACTCTGCTTGACGGCAGCGAATCATCACTTTTTCCAGAATTAGCAGCAGGAGCCGACGGAATCCTGCCCGGTAACGGATTCGACCCAACAAGTGCCCTAGAAGCAGGAACCTATTCCTTCGTGTTTCAAAACACCGGAGGAAATGTGAATGACTTTGGGCTGACTTTTACCGGTTCTGCAGTCCCAGAACCATCCAGTTTTGCTCTTCTCGGACTCGGCTCTCTCGCTCTGCTTCGTCGCAGACGATAAAGTCCTCTTTTACCAATTCAGTTTGGCAAGGGACTTCGCGAGAAACTTCCCATTCTTGCGAATCACCTTCCCATCAAAAATCACTTCTCCGCCTCCATAATCGGAACGTTGAATATTGACCAAGTCCCAATGGACTTGAGAACGATTGCCATTGTCGGCCTCCTCATAAGCTTGCCCAGGGGTAAAGTGAAAGGAGCCGGCAATTTTTTCGTCAAAGAGAATGTCCCTCATCGGCTCAAGAATCATAGGATTAAAACCAAGCGCGAATTCACCAATGTAACGCGCCCCAGCGTCCGAATCGAGAATCTTATTCAACTCACTCGACCCCCCTCCCGCCGCAGTAGCCTTCACAATACGCCCTTTCTCAAACTCAAAACGCACCCCGTCGAAAGCAATTCCACGATAAACACTCGGTGCATTGTAAGTCAAAACCCCCTCCACCGAATTCTTTACCGGAGCAGTAAAGACCTCCCCGTCGGGAATATTGTAATTTCCCCCACAAACGATCGCAGGAATGTCTTTAATCGAAAAACTGAGATCCGTTCCCGGTCCCTTCAACTGCACCTGATCAGTCCGGTCCATGAGCTTTTTCAGCGCATTCATAGCTGGAAGAAGCGCCTTATAATCCAACAAACAAACCTCAAAGTAAAAATCCTCAAAAGCCTCTGTGCTCATCCCCGCTTGCTGAGCCATCGCCGGGTACGGCCAACGTAAAACACACCACTTCGTTTTCTTCACCCGATGATCGTTCACCTTGCGAAGATGACCCATTGCCAACTCCATATCCTTGGCCGCCACATCACTTTGCTCCGCAATATTGTGTGAACCTCGAACCGCAAGATAGGCATCCATATCCTTCATTTCCGCCAACAAATGCTTCGCTAACACGCGATACTGTTCCTCCTTAGCTCCTCGCAAAAGCTCCCGAGTCACCGTTGCCGAATGAAGCCGAACATGTGGATGAGCCCCTCGTTTTCGAACCTCTCGAATCAACTCGATTGCAAACTCCTCAGGAGCATCATAAAGATCCAGTAAGATTGCTTCCCCTTTTCTTAAATGAGTCGAGTAAGATGTTAACTGCCGTGCAAGCGCAGCAAAACGTGGGTCTCTCACTCGCTATTCCTCCATTCCTCATAGCTACGTGTCCCACTAGCGACACTATCACCGGGAAGAGGAGCATTGGCATCAATCGCTTGTCCAACCTCCGAATCATCCCACGCTCCCCCGCCCGCTTGCCTCTCATGAACAAGATTACAAGATACGCTGCAGAGCAAAACGACGACAGAAGAAGCAAAAAGAAGTTTCACACTGAGAGTCTTCGCTTTTCGAGCCTTCAGCACAAGCTCAAGCAGAGAAATGACAGCCTACAACCTCCTAATCAATGAGATAGAACCCATATTTCCCCTTCAAAAGGGCCTCCATCGCACCCCATTTTCTTCAAAAAACCTAAAATTGACCCGAATTTCGCAAATCAAGAAATTGATTAGCCAACGCCACTGGAAATAAATCCAGCGACTCATGCAGTGCACTGAACCCCCTCCCACGTGCCTGTTGAATCAACTTTTCGATATCCTCCTCGTATGCCAAAGCCCCCAAATAACGATCCGCATCCTTAACCGTATGCAAAGAACTCGCCAAAGCTTGCTCAACAGCAGCCTCTTTCACCGACGCTAACATCACCAAATGCTTCTTCCTAAGAAGTTGTAATGCTCCCAACGAACCAAACTGATCTTCTGTCCGAAGATTAGTCAAAATCACCACCAGACAACGCTTCGTTTGCATCTGCATCACACGCGAGACCAACTCCGCATAGTCACCATAATCTCGTGTCGGTTGATAATTATAAAGATGCTCAAG
>CAZUEC010000401.1:0-2401 GCA_964618865.1 uncultured Roseibacillus sp.
AAGAAATTCTCTCTCGGCGATAAACGAACGAACTTTTGGAAAACGGTCTAACTGAATCAGCTCTTTAGGCTTCGGTCTTTTTTGTTTCTGTTGATTCCTTGTTCAAGGATTTGATTCTATCAAATCCTCTCACTCATGATGGACTGGTTTCATAGACTGCGCTTACAGCTACTGAGCGGCAACGGTATTGCTCTGTAGGCTATCAAGAGATTTAAGAATCGCTTCTTTGACTTGAGGAGTTGATAAATTGCCGATGTGACCGCCATCGGCAAAGAGGGTGAGGCGAGAAGAACCGAAAGTCGAATTGAGCCAGGAGATGTCTTGAGGGCTCAGTAGGAAATCATCTCGATTGCTCATCACTCGCACTTTTTGTTGGGATTTAAGAGATTTTTGATGAGAGCGCAGAGTGCTTTCCCGTTGAAAGTCTTTTTGGCTAATGCCTCTGCTCTTGTAGTAAGGAAGGGCAAAGATGTTGATGTAATCATCAAATGAATAGTTGAGAATTTCACTGTAGGCAGCATCGCGACGCCAATTGTTCAAAGGTGCCTGGATGATGCCCATGTTGTGACGATACTGGCTACTATAGATGGCACTTCGAAGGGATAAGCGGAATGATAAACCGACGAGGTATCTGGATTCAATGCTATCGAACAAAGGTTTTTCTCGTAGATTTGGTGGTAGGAAAGGGTAGAGGGTCACTTTGTGCAGCGCATTGTTAACCTTTGCTTGTCGCACTTCAGAGGGCCATTCCAGAGGGGCTTGTAAGTAGGTATCAAGCTTTCTGTTTGCGTAGCGCAGGTTGACTGGAGGGTTGATGGCGAGATAGCGATCAAATGTTAAGAGCTCGGGCTTTGTTTGAGGTTCTTGTGCGGCGAGATAGAGTGTTTGAAAAGCTCCTAAAGAGAATCCAATGAGAGCTCGTTGGCCGATTTTTGCGGAGTGTTTTTCTTCGAGGTATTGATTGATAGTTGTGAGGTAAACGAGAAGATCATGACAATCGACTGGGGGGTAAGAAGGGAGTTTGGCTGTTGAGATGTTTTCCATGAAGTCGGGATGAAAGGTCCCAATGGTGGTCACTACCGAATAGCCATTTTGATAAAGGTTTTCGGCAATCGCCAGAGTGTTTGATGATAAGAGGTGCGAGCCGATTCCCGGTGTGATGTAAACTAAGGGCGCATGTTTCTTTTGGAGCCAATAGTAGAATTTCATCATTTTCCCTGTATGTGGCGAGCGGACTTTTCCTCGTTTTCCCTTGAAGGTGAACTCGGGATCATCGAGGCGAATGGTGGAGACGCGTAGGGTCTGTAATGTTGGAGGATGGGTTGGGCCATTAAGGGTCCAATCAGGAGGATATTCCTTGGAGGCGTAGGTCCAGAGGTATTTGGAACTGGCATAGGAATCGGCTTCTGTTTCGGTAAACCGGATAATGGGTTCGGTTCTATCAGAAAGTCGGTTAAAAGTGGTTACTCCTGTGAGAGGAGATAGAAGGGGGAAGTAGTTGGTAGGTTGGGGGAGCTTGTCCGCGACAAATCCGGTGAAATGAAGGTCGTCAGTAGGCCCGAGAATAGGAAGCATCACAAAGTTATTCGGAGTCCATCCCCATTTGTAAAAGGTCTGTGCGAAGTCGGCGTCGGATTTTGGGATTTTCCAGTAAGAGGCAGGGTCAAACAGTCCGGCGAGCCCAACAGTGGTATTAGTTAAGAAGCGGACGGTTTCGTCCGTTGCACCCTGCCAACGTCCTAGGAGAACATGATTGAGTAGGCGTCCGGGGTAATTGAGATTGCGATCGAAATTTGTGATCAATTGACGGCCAGCTGGAGGAATCACAGCACGATAGAGCCGAGTAGTCGGACGGATGAATCCGAGTAAGCTTGCTTCGTTGAGTCGATTGATGCATCGATTCATGGGCTCTAAAGGGTCTGCGATGACTTCAAGCTGATATTGGGTATGCTCTTGGTTTGTGGTTTGTTTCTTTTTGGCAACTTCGAACTGCCTTTCGCTTGAAGAAGGGCTGGGAGCACACGAGGAAAAGAGTAATCCAGCTAGCAGTAAGATCACAAACCGGCTGGTCGAAGCGGAAGAGAACGAAGGCATAAGTAGAAGATTAAAGATTCTATTGAAGCCATTCCAGAAGAGTCATGGAACCGATTTAGATAAGATGACGTGAAGCTTTGATTTAGCCAATGAGAAATTTAGAGCTCTTTTTTAGAGTTTTTCAGTCGGGTTTCTCAAAACAAGAGGAGTGTTGTTGTTCCGATTTGATTTGTTGGGAATACGAAAAAGCTCTCGTTAGACCTGAGAAGTCGGTCTGCGGAGAGCTTTGGAAAGGGAAGGGGGAGAGGTGATTTAAATCACGCGATCGTTGCCGCCGTCGATGGGGATTTGGGCGCCGGTGGTGGCT
>CAZUEC010000402.1:0-2397 GCA_964618865.1 uncultured Roseibacillus sp.
TCAAGAAATTCTCTCTCGGCGATAAACGAACGAACTTTTGGAAAACGGTCTAATCTAAGCGGGAATTGGCTCGGTTCTTAGGTTGAGAGTCACAAATATCGAGTTTGGAGAGCTCAGGGGAGTGTTTTTGATGGGAAATCATGTCTGGGATGGGATTTTTGGGTGGAAATTGGTATTGTTTTAGTGTCAGACTTTATCCGGAAAGCCTGACATCTGTGATCGACTTATTTCCTGAATTCCCGTAATCTCATCATTATGTGGTGGCTATTTCTACTACTGCTGCTCGTAGCAGTTCTACTCATCCCCTTCGTTTGGGCCATGGTTCGAGTCTCAAAGTTGAGGTTCTCGGATTCTGATAGCCAAGTAGTTGCGCCAGAAGATGTCCCCGAGGAAGTGATTACACGCTTGAAGAGTCAGGTGGAGCCATTGGTAACAAGCTGCGGTTTTGAGTATTTGGGGATGATGAAGGAGATCCGAGGAGGAATGGTCAATTGGCAGGCGTTCCTCATCTCTGATGGTGATATCGTTTGGGCTGTTGCCGAAGAATCTGATCAGGTTTCTGGTGGACGTCGTGTCAACATGCTGAGTTTTCGAGACGATGGTTCAGTGGTGATTACTCGTGATGGAGATGAAGTTTTTGGAGAAGAAGTGCCTGGTGTCGTGTTGCACTCTCATTCTTTTTCTTCTGCTTTAGCGCAAGCCGAGAGTCATGTCGCATTTTTGTTATCAGAAGATGCGGCGATTGTTCCCGTGGAACCAGAAGCGCTTCTACTACGCTATAAAAAAATAGCATCTCAAGGGCTCGATTCTCTTTTTGAAAGAGGTTGGCTCCACGAGTCGGAGAGGCAAGTCCTCAAGGTCCCCTTTGCGAAGCTTCCGCGTGTGGCAATCGCATGGGGTCAGCATCTTTTTCAATCGCACCGCCGTCGGAAACAAGGTTCTTCTTGGTTGTTAGATAAAAATCTTGGCAAAAATTTAGCGCCTCTTGCGCAGGACGAGTCTTCTCAAGAAGAGGAGGAGGTTGCAATGATGGAGGATTCTAAGGAGGAAGGAGGAGCTTTAGTGGGGGATTTTCCGGTTGAGGGAGTCGGGGCGTCTATTGCAGAGGTTGCGACGGATAAGTTAGCGGCGGAGACTGTTTCTGGGATTGTTGGGGAATTTGATGGTGATCCTTCTGTGCTAACTGCGGTTAACGAGAGTGGTGCGATGGTGTCTGCAGTTGAGGCCATGCCTGTAGGGCCTTTCGATAAAAAAGAGGAGGAAGAATTGCCGCAGGTGAGTGAGGCTTCAGAGCTTGCTCAAGAGGCCGTTAAGGTTGCCGAAGCTCCTGAGGCAGCTGTCGAGGTGGCGGAGGTTAAAGAGCTTGAAAGTTTTCAGGAAGTTCAAGAAGAGGCGGTTGAGCTTCCTCAGCCTCTATCTGATGAACAGACTTTGGATTCAGGGGTCGAATTGGAAAGTGTTTTGGCGGAAGAATCTGTCGAAACTATTCCTGAAGAGGATGGGCTTTCTCGAGATTGGGCGCTTTATCAACGTAGCAGTTCAAAGAAGAGTTGGGTTTATTGGTTGGGAGGTTTTGGAGGGCGAGCGCTTTTAGTTCTCTCCTTACTGGCGTTTTTCGGGTGGATGGCTGTGAGTAATGATTGGGGGCTTCGGATTGTTCTTTTGGGAGCTATTGCGCTCTTGCTTCACGAATTGGGTCATGCCCTCTTGATGCTGGTTTTTCGTTCTTGGGATTGGTCTCAGTTTTTGATTCCTATGCCTCGGCCAATGTCTGCAAAACAGTGGTCTATTACAGGAGGTTTTAAGGAGCTTCTGACGATTTTAGCCGGACCATTGCCTGGTTTGCTAGTGGGATGGTTGATTTTGATCCGAGCTTATCTCGGAGTGCAAACTAACGATCTTTTCTTGGATATCGCTTTGGCATTAGTTGTTGTGAATAGTATCACCTTGTTGCCGTTTCTCCCTCTTGATGGCGGGCGCTTGCTAGATCTGGCTGTTTTACGAAAAATGCCTCAGCTCAGAGTTTTGGGGCTTTTTGTTGCTGGTTTAGCGTTCTTTGTTTTTTCTTTTTTTGGAGGAGGAGTCATCGCCATCGTTTTGGCTTTGTTAATGTGGTTTGGGGTTCCCGCTTCTCTACGCAAGAGTAAGCTCCTCCCGTGGTTGCGTTCTAATGTTAAGGAGGATGAGGAGGAACAAGTGGTTACTGCTTATTCTGTTGCCCGTGAGCAAGCGAAGCGGAAGTCTTTCAAGGGGGTGATGGGGATTGCTCGATTTGATGAGTTAATGGGGTTAGGCGCAGCTCGTAAACTAGGATTTTTCGGAGCGTTACTTGCGCTTCTTGTTCTCGCTTTTAGTTGGGTGATTCCAGTTGTTCTGCCCAGTTATCATCTAGCCTCT
>CAZUEC010000403.1:0-2386 GCA_964618865.1 uncultured Roseibacillus sp.
GCTCACTTTCAAACCTTAAAAAAACTCGATAGACGAATAGACTTTTGAAAAATGGGCTAGCACATTTTCCAACCCAAACTCCCATCTCAAAAAAAAATCAAAGATTGTGCGAAATCAGCCCCCTCCCTAACCTCTGAATTATGTCCTCGCCTAATACCTTGCCATCAGAAGGGCAAAACGCCATCAAAAGCCAACCTTATGGCACCCTCAAGGATGGTCGCGAAGTCACCCTCTTCACTCTTCAGAACAAAAATGGCATCACCGCCAAAGTGATGAACTTTGGTGCCACCCTCACATCCCTGCTCCTCCCCGACAAAAACGGAACCACCTCTGACCTCGTTCTTGGCTTCGACATCTTCGAAGACTGGTTAAGCAACCAACCCTATTTCGGATCAACCGTTGGCCGGTACGGCAATCGCATTGCAGGAGGGCAATTCCATCTTGATCATAAACAATATTCTCTCGCCAAAAATAACGAACCTGCCGGAGTCCCCTGCCACTTACACGGTGGCTTAGTCGGCTTCTCCCATGTCCTATGGGATGCTCAAGTAATCCCCCATGGCGTCCAGTTCCACTACCACTCAAAAGATGGGGAAGAAGGCTATCCCGGAGACCTCAAAGTCATCGTCAACTACACCCTCAACGAAGAAAACGAACTCGTTTGGCAAGCCCAAGCCACCACAAACCAAGCCACCCCCGTCAATCTCATCCATCACAGTTATTGGAACCTCTCTGGAGAACCCGCCTCCTCCATCAAAAACCACCTTCTCACCATCAATGCAGATCGCTACCTCCCCACCGGAGCCGACCTCATCCCCACCGGCGAACTTCAACCAGTAACCGGAACTCCCATGGACTTTCGAAAACCCAAAAAAATTGGAACTCAAATTCAAGAAGACTTTCCAGCCCTCCTCCATGGCAATGGTTACGATCACAGCTGGGTCCTCAATGGCCAAGGAATGCGATTAGCCGCTCAAGCCACCGAACCTGTTTCTGGAAGAAGCCTAGAAATCTTCACCGAACAGCCCGCCGTCCAATTCTACACCGCCAACTACCTCGACGGAATTCAGACCGGAAAAAACGGACTCCAATACAAATCCCGAACCGCCTTTTGCCTCGAAACCGGAGCCTTCCCCAATAGCCCGAACAGCCCAGAGTTTCCTAACTGCATCTTACGCCCTGAGGAAACCTACCAGCACACCATGAAGCATAAATTCTCTTGGTAGATCGTTCGCGACTCTCTCTCCTAAAATCCGATGTCGTTAAACCCCAAGGAACTCCTGCTCAACTTTGACCAAGCAGCCGAACAAGCTCACTTCAAAAAAGAAGCAATCACCCCGGATATTCCCGCCTATTCCCGTAAAGGCGATGGACCACTCGTTCTACTCTCCGCTGGAATTCATGGCGACGAACCCGCCGGCCCCCTCGCCGCCCTCGCATTTCTACAACAACAACCCACCTCCAAACTCAATTGGCTAATCACCCCCTTGCTCAATCCCACCGGACTTGCCGCCGGCACCCGCGAAAACCAACAAGGCCTCGACCTCAATCGCGATTACCACCAACCAAAATCAACAGAAATCAAAGCCCATCTCGCATGGCTCGAACACCAACCCACTCCCGAACTCTTCCTAGCCCTTCATGAAGACTACGATGCCACCGGATTTTATCTCTACGAAATTCAAACCTCAGGCCAAAACACCATTCATCCCGCCATCTTCGAAAAAGTCCGCCCCCACCTTCCCATCGAACCAGGCCCCCTCATTGACGGACGCCAAAGCACCGGTGAAGGCTGGTTTTTTAAAGATCATTTGCCCCCTTTAAATGAATTCCTCGCCACCGAAGGAGGCTACCCCGAAGCCCTCTTCCTCTCCCAAAAAGGCTGCCCCCTCTCCCTCACTTTTGAAACCCCCACCCATGCCGCAACCATTGAAACCAGAATTACCGCCCATTTAGCTGCCATAACCGCCAGTCTTGACCAAATTCATCAAAACTTGTCTCAATTCTAGTGGTCGCACTCTGGACTCTTACGCCAAGCACTGCTACACATACTCCGCGCAAGCAACCTCCTGCTTAAATTACTAATTCTACTCTCATCTATGGCTTCTGAACTCGAAATGCCCAAACTCTCCGACACCATGACGGAGGGAACCATCCTTCGCTGGCTCAAACAAGAAGGCGACAACGTCGAAATTGGAGACGAAATCGCCGAAATCGAAACCGACAAAGCAACCATGTCCATGGAAGCCTTCGATGAAGGCATCTTGTCCAAAATTCTCGTCGCCGAAGGAGAAAAAACCGCAGTCGGAACCGCGATCGGAATTCTCAGTGACGAAGGCGAAAGCTCCTCAGCCGCCACCTCGAATTCACAACCCGCTTCCGCCCC
>CAZUEC010000404.1:0-2381 GCA_964618865.1 uncultured Roseibacillus sp.
AATCCAAGAGAGTCAAAGTCACTCCTCCGATGGGAGTATCTCCTTCACCGTCTTCGTCAGTATCTTCTTCAACGACACCACTCAGAGAACCTGGCAAAGCGGGAGTTCCAGGAATATCTGGGTTAAAGGGATTGTTGAGAAAATCATCTTCCGAAGCCCCGAAAAACTTCACATCAGCATCACCATCGTTATCGATTCGAAATCCAAAAACAGGCTGAGGGGCAGCAGTCGCGTCGCCACTAAAGAATAACGAAGTCTCAGCAACTGAAAAAGCATACTCTTGCTCATTCTGAAGAGAGCTATTCGCATATCCAGTATTCCAATCATAAACGCTGAAATTAGCTCCTCCCTCTTCACCAAATTGAAGAATGTTGGCTCCCGCGATAGGATTTCCATTAATATCAAGCGGAGTTAACTGGAAAAAGGTGTTTCCATTACGCTCTTGAACAAAAATATAATCATCTGGTTCGAAGGCAAATCGAAATTCCAAATCATAGTCCGGTGTATTTTCTGTCGGATCAGGAGTAACCCCATCGTAAAAGACGTACGTATTGATATTCGGATCCCCGAGAGAAACTTCTAAAGCATCTGCAAAGGCAGTAGGCCCATCACCTGATAGAGTGACTTGTGTGCCATCGGACTGAATAACCCCAATTCCTGTAGGAGCAGGTGACTGAACCGCAAGGTTTTGAAGAACAACCTCAGCCCCTTCAAAGTTAAAAATATCCAGCTCATCACCATTCTCCAAAACAATTTGACTCACCGTAACCGGCGTAGAACGCTGAATGTTTGTACTGGTAGGCTGAGACTCGTTCTGAACAACTATTGTTCCATTATCGTTTAGCGTCACCTGTTCGATTGGCGAAATAGTTCCGGATTGATTCGGTCCTACTAGAACCACGTTTTGCGCGAATCCAATTTGGGTGGATTGGATGAAAACAAAGGTGGCAGTAGCCCAAAGGAGGCGCGTTTTGTTCATATTTTTCAAATATTCAGGAATCAGGACCAATAAGGATTGCCTGAAGTTACAAATTTCTGCCGTAAAAGCAGAAATTCACAAAAACTTAGGGAAGCCGATGCTGAGTAAGCCCAGAATATCACAAACAAAGTAAACGTAAATCAAATATTAAGCATTCTGAACTAATTTCAGAAAATTGTTTCAAGATAAGGTCAAAACCATCCGATTTTATGCCATTTATTTATTTTTTGACTGGAGAATATTTTTGTAATCTCATCATAAACAAGCTCACCTCACTCAAACGAGTTCATCGTAACTTATTGACAATCAGTTAATAAGAGATAAATGCTGCCCATAAATTTATTGGAAAAATCAATTTATTGGAAAATACAAAACAAATTAAACTCTATACAAATATTTAATAACTCCTCCCTAAACGGGTAGAAACCACGCACCCCGCCAATCACACCAAGAAAATACTTGGTCTGTCAGAAATCGAGGACAAATTTCGTAGGTCGAATAACGCCAAATAGTTGCATCTTCCTTCTCACTCTCCCAAAATTTTGACCGCCATTCTCTTATGAAAGGAATTGCCTATCGAAGTATCGCCCTAGAGCCATTTGACGAAGAAGCCGTTGCTCTTCTTGCCGAACAGTCCGCATTTAAGAATGCAAACCTTGAGATTACCGGTTATCTTTACTTTGATTCTTCAAAATTTTTCCAATATCTCGAAGGACCAGTCGACAAGGTGAACGCTCTCTACCATTTGATTGCGTGCGACCCTCGCCATAAAATCACCCATCAAGTAGAAATCACCGAGAACACAAAACCCCTCTTCCCCCATTGGCACATGTGCTACTTGAAAAAGCCCTGTTTTGGAAAAAACATTCAAAAATCTGAAAACGAAATCCTGAAAATTTTTCAGGCTGCAGATGACCAATGTCTGGATAAAAGGCAATTTGAGCAAGCACTGCACGACCTCCACTATCAAATTCGACATCTCGAAGTTGCTTAATGAGTCCACACAACTCTTCATGGCATCTCTTGAGACACAGCTTGAAGCCAAAATGACCTCATCTGTTCTTCTTCCGTTGACGACCGGCCAAGACTAATATACGCCCTGCCCCTCAGTAAAAAGACCTCGCTCGTTGCAGGAGATCACTAGGTTCGAAGAAATGAACTTCGCATGCCGAATTTTCTTCTCCAAAAGCAAAAGCCTTTTGAAGAGTCATTCGCCCTCAAAGCCACGTTGAGAGTTAATATTGACTACTGTGAAAAAAGCCGCCGTGGCGGAATTGGTAGACGCTGTGGATTTAAAATCCATTGAACTTTAGTTCGTGAGGGTTCGAGTCCCTCCGGCGGTATTTTCTTCCCTACAATGAGTTCTCATTGTTCAAAAAAGTCTCTCTCATCGACAATATAG
>CAZUEC010000405.1:0-2372 GCA_964618865.1 uncultured Roseibacillus sp.
CTGCGTGTTTTGGGAAATGGCATTTGGGACATCATCCAGAAACGCTTCCGCGAAGCAATGGCTTTGATACCTATTTCGGAATTCCATATTCCAACGATATGAATCATCCCGACAACAAGGGGAAACCTAGAGGGGGATGGAAAACGATGGATGCGCTTTGGCTGGATCCCGAGTCCACTTTGACCAAATGGAAAACACCTTTAGTTGAGGATGGAAAAATCGTGGAGCTTCCGGTGGATCAACGGACGGTGACCCGCCGTTATACCGATAAGTCGCTTGAATTTATTAAGGCTAATGCGGAGGCGAAGAAGCCTTTCTTTCTCTATCTTCCGCATTCTATGCCGCATATTCCTCTGTATGTGCCAGAGGAGGTTCGTGACACCAATCCACTTAATGCCTACACGAATGTGATCGAGCACATTGACGCGGAGGTGGGGCGGATTGCCGGTCTTCTTCGTGAGTTGAAGTTAGCTGAAAATACCTACCTCATTTTTACGACGGACAATGGTCCGTGGCTGACCTTTAAGCACCATGGAGGTTCTGCTGGTCCTCTTCGTGAAGGCAAAGGAACAACCTTTGAGGGCGGGCAGCGGGTTCCTTGTGTGATGTGGGCCCCAGGAAGAATCCCAGCTGGGACCACTTGTGATCAGCTTTGCGGCACGATTGATTTACTTCCTACGATTGCAAGTCTGACTAAGACGCCGCTTCCTTCGGACAAAAAGATTGATGGGATAGATATTTCCGCGCTTTTGGATTCGGATGCGAAAACTCCGCGTCATGAATTTGTCTACTATACTTCTACGGGGAACGTTGAAGGATTACGCCAAGGGAAGCATAAGTTGTTGATCAAGAAGCGTCAGGTGTTTCTTTTCGATCTCGAAGCAGACATGGGCGAAAAGAATAATCTCGCTGAGTTTATGCCTGAGCTCGTAGAGAAACTAGAGGCGCGTATGTTGGAGCTGGATACCCAGATTACAAAGGAAGCGCGCGAGCCTTGGGTTAAGAATTAGCTATTTGATTTCGCGGATCTTAACATTACGGAAGGACACGACGTTGCCATGATCTTGTAGGCAAAGATGACCTTTGGTGGGTTTCCCAAAGTTTTTGTAAGCACTGAACTTGGAGGCCGCGACGAGTTTGTTCCAGTCCTCTGAGCCTTTGACATATTCGACATACTTGGTGTCGTTCACCCAGTGGATGCATTTTTCGGGCGTGATGAGAATACGAAGGGTGTTCCACTCACCGGCAGGTTTGGTGGTGTCAACGCCTTCCTTTGGTTTGTAGAGCTGATAAAGCCATCCAGATTTTTGTGGGTCTTTACCTTTTGGGTTGTCTAGAATTTGAACTTCGGCGCCGGTTTGCCATGGTTTTTTCTCGGTTTCCTGAACGTGGAACATCAGGCCGGAATTTCCGCCCGGTGAGATTTTGTAGTCGATGGTGAATTCGAAGGCTTCGTATTGTTTTTTTGTAACAATATCACCGCCGCCTTTTTTGAGGAGGGTGAAAGCTCCGTCTTTGACCTGCCAGTCATCTTGCACGCCTTCTTTCTGGTAGTTCCGGAAATGTTCCATTGATTTTCCATCGAACAAGAGAGTCCATCCGGCCTTCTCCTCTGCTTCGGTGAGTTGGTTTTCGTGATGGTGATCCGCCGTGAGTGGTAATGTAAGGAAAAGAAATGGAAGAAGTGCTTTCATGTTGGTTTTCTGGATAGAAGTCACTTCATCTCAAGTTTTTCTCTCATTTTCAATGAATCATTCGGGTTTAATTGATTGCCTAGAAATTAGGGCAAAAAAAATCCCTCTGCCGAAGGAACAGAGGGACTTTTATAGGGGTATTATCGTTATTATGAAAAAATTGTCATGCTCTATCGGCTGCGACGTGCGATAAAGTCGAGAGCCGCTTGCGCGGAGCTTACTGCGAGGAGGTAAGAACCCCTAATCAGAGTAGTATTCAGGTTAAACACGTCATGGAGGAGACGCGTGAGAGCTTGAATTATTCCATTTTATTTCCACTGTTTTTTCAGGAAGTGCTGATCTCAGTTTACTTTCCCTATTTCAAATTCATCGATTACTTTTTCAAGTGACTGATTTTGAATGGTATGGAATTCGTGTTTGGAGCGGGATTTTTATAAATTAAAGGAATAATGAAGGTGGATGATTTTCATGCGGGCTGTTTGAGGATTACGGATAAACGTATTTTTTTAGAGTGGTGCATTTTGTAGAGGCTCGTTAGGGTGTCCATCCTCCAGCTAGGGGGGGCTCACCTTCGCTTTTTTGACGTTTTGAATTTTGCTGTTCTACTACGCTCTCTTGGAATGATGGTCCTTTTGATGGGGATCGCCATGGGGGTGTCTATTTTGCTCTCGGCAGTAG
>CAZUEC010000406.1:0-514 GCA_964618865.1 uncultured Roseibacillus sp.
GCCGGTGCCAAGGTGAACGTAGCGACGCAAGCGTCCGTCTTCGTTGCGAGAAACGAGGGTGATTTTGGCGTGAGTTTTTAGTCCTTTGACGCCGTATACAACTTGGACTCCTGCGCGTTGGAGTTCTTCTGCTCGGTGAAGGTTTCGTGCTTCGTCGAAGCGGGCTTTGAGTTCGATGAGAACGGTGACTTGTTTTCCATTTTGGGCGGCTCGAATGAGGGCGTCGATAATGGATGAGGTTTCGGCGGTGCGGTAAAGAACTTGTTTGATGGAGAGTACTCCGGGGTCTTCGGCTGCTTCTTTGACAAGTCGTACGACTGGTTCGAAAGATTCGTAGGGGTGGGAGAGAAGAATATCGCGAGCGGAAATGGCTTCGAAGATGTTTAGAGCTGGATCGGGAGCTGGAGGAGGTTGAGGGCTCCAGTTTTTTTCGCGTAAATGATCGTAACCAGGGCGAAGGGCAAGCTGCATGAATTCGGATAAAGCGAGTGGGCCGGGAACGCGATAAAGGTCT
>CAZUEC010000406.1:524-2348 GCA_964618865.1 uncultured Roseibacillus sp.
GGTAATGTCGCGAGGAGCGCCTGCGCGGAGTTGTAAGCGAACGGTGGCTGAGAAGCGTCGGGCAGAAAGGACTTCTTTCATGTCGACGATGAGGTCGGAAGCGTCTTCTTCATCGACTGCAATATCGGTATTTCGGGTGATGCGGAAGAGGGCGGTGCCCGTGATGGATTCTCTTGGGAAGAGGTCACCGAGATGAAAGCGGACGAGATCTTCTAACATGACGAATCCTTCGCCTTCTTCGCGAGGGACCGAGATGAAGCGGGAAATATTGATGGGGATGGGAACGAAGGCGTAGCGAGTTTCTTCTGGGGACTCTAAGCGGGCTGCGATCACAATTTGAAGGGGAGGAAGAGCGATGGCGTGTTGAGATGATTCCAATGCGAGAGGGGTAAGCATGGGAAAAACGAAGGAGGAGAAGTAGTCGTCAACTCCGACGCGTTCTTCGGGGGTGAGGTCTTTGGGCTCTAAGTGAACGAGTCCGTTTTTGGCGAGTTCGGGAGCTAAGTTTTCGCCGAGGATACGGTATTGTTCTGCCGACATTTCCTGAGCGCGTTTGCGAATGAGGCTGAGTTGTTGAGAGGGGGTTAGGCCTGCGAGGTCTTTGATGCTGGTGCCAGAGCGACGAGCCATGGTTAATCCTCCTACTCGAACTTGGAAGAATTCATCTAGATTCGAGGCGGTGATGGCGAGAAATTTGACTCGTTCTAAAATAGGGGTGTCAGTTCGCTTGGCTTGTTCGAGAACGCGTTGGTTGAATTCGAGCCAGGAGAGTTCGCGGTTGATGAATTGTTCGGCCATACGAGGTAATTTTTTTATTCGCTGATAGTGACTTCCAAGCCGAAGATGTCGCGGAAGAGGTCGGCTTTTCCTTCCAGGGCAAGGCGTTCAGCAGTGGCGTCAGGAATGTCTTTGAGTTGAAGGTTGAGTTTGTCCCTTGTGATGGAGACGGAGAGGTCGCGCACTCGGTTGGAGTGGGTTCGTTCCAAGGCGTCTGCTACTCGGAGGAGAGCTGCAAGCTTGCTGACTCGTATGCGTTCTGGATGCGGGAGGGCGCAGTAGAGTTCGTGAGTAAGCTTGGGGGGGGACATGCGATGGTAGCGAGCGATGAGTGCGATGAGAGTGCGTTCGCGTTCGGATAATCCGAAGATTTCTGAGTTGAGGATGAGATATTGGGAGTGTTTGTGGTGAGCGTGGGGGCTGACGAAGCCGCCGACTTCATGAACAATGGCTGCGACGTGAAGGAGGAGGGCGTCTTCTTCGGTTAGTTGGTGGATGTTTTTGGTTTCTTCGAAAAGACGTTTACAAAGAAAGGCTACTTGTTCGCCGTGATTACTATGAGTTTCGTATTTTTCAGCGAGGTTGGAAGCAGAGCGAATGACCTCGGTTTCGAATTCGCGCGTGAGTCCAGCAGAGAAGGGGAGGTCATGTAAAAGGCCGCGTTCATAGTCTGAGGTGGGAATGTGAACGTATTTGACTCCAAATGCTTCAGCGATGGAGAGGTTGATTTGGAGGGCTGGAAGGAGTGCTTCTGCGGTATGATAGTCGATTTGGTAGACGCTGGCACGTTGGTCTTCTGGGAGGCGGGCTGCTTCTTGACAGAGAGTGCGAAGGGCTTTTACTGAGCAGCGGGTTGAGCTGCCGGCTTTGAGAAGGTAGGGGGCGAGGAGTTGGATTTCGTAACCAATCAGGACGAGTTCTTCGACTTTGTGTTCTCGTAAATCAAATTGAATGCGAGCAATTGGTGAGGCGGCATTGTCGCGAATGAGTCGTAATTGGGCTTCTCCCTCGGTGAAGGATGCGTCGATTATTTCGGCGGTGCGGTGG
>CAZUEC010000407.1:0-2341 GCA_964618865.1 uncultured Roseibacillus sp.
GGCTCGAACAGAGAATTGGTAATACCCACTATAGGGGAAATCATATGAATCGTACAGAGTCATTTGGCCACGATTAATCTCGTAACCAACGACTCCTTCGACATTTACGACGCGAGCGCGTTCGGTCATAAACATCTTTTCGGACTCAAATCGCTTGGTTACAGGACGAGCTTCAATCGCAATCGCGGCATCAATCGCTTGATTAGCCGCCTGGAAGTATTTCTCCATCTCAGAGGGAGTAATGAAGAGATTGTCTCGGTCGGTAGTAAAACCGTTTTGACCTTCTCCATCTGCGGAAAGAGCTTCTCCCGCATAGGTGTCAAAGCCAAAGAGATCACGCATGGTATTTGAATACTCTCTTTTATTGAGACGAGGGATGGTAACATGGCCCGCTTCTCGAATCTGTGACCAGTCTATATCATTGAGTCTTTGATGGATCCAATTCACCATCAAAGCTCGCTCTTCATCGGTCGGCAGAGGTTCTTTAGTCGGCATCTCCTCGGTCTCGATTTGCTCGAGTATGTAGAGCCATTCATCTCTCTCTTCGAAAACTTGCGTATCCTTCTGGTAAGGAGTGAGATCAAGATCTCCCCTAAGCTTCTTACCTTCGCCGTGACAGCTATAACAATATTTTGAGATCAGCGGTTGAATATGCTCCTCAAAAGAATGAGTCTCCAAAAGGTTCTCCTCACCCAAAAGCGAAGTAAAACCGAAGCAACCGAGTGCAAAAAAAGCAATATGATGGAATAAAGTGTTCAGAATATGAAATGAGCTTACGGCAAAATACTGGTTTCACCGACCAAGAAACTACTCAGAACAAACAGCTTATTTATCAACATTGCAAAATTTAGCTATAACCTACTCCAGAAGAGCTAATTACATGGCGGGATCAAGCGGCTAGCGCAACGGGTGGAGGTCGGTTTGAGGCCAGTGGTCGTATAAGGCACTGGTTCAAACTCCAACTATCACTACATGCCTCAAAGTACAGCCGGCTGACCCGTGAGCAACGTTACGCTATTGAAACTTCTCTAGAGCAAGGGCCAACGGCCCACAGAAATCGCACCGCTCTTGTCTCTATCCGCTTCTAGCATTAGTCGTGAGACTCGTTGCGACGGGCTGACGCACGAAACCTACTACAGCTCACGAGCTCAGCAGCACGCTGACGATGCTATCAGTTCAAAGGCTCACCCCAAAATTGAACTAGGAGTGGACGACCGATTGCGAAACCAACAATGGAGTCCCGAGCAGATCAGCTGTAAACTCAAAGCAGAGGGGCTTACTTCAGTTAGTCACGAAAGCGTCTACCAGCACGTTTATAAAGACCATCGATGCGAAGGTGAACTCTATCGTCACTTGAGGCACAACACCAAGACCTACAAGAATCGCGGACTACGCCGAGAGCGTTGTGGAGACAGGGAAATGGATACAGTCATTGGCCGAATCGGCGGGAAGGTCCTCGTGACAATGGTTGAGCGCAAAACGCACTACCTCAAAGTTCTTCTAGCGGAGAATAAGGAAGCCCTAGAGGCGACCACCAGCATCATCAGCGCCCTGAAACCAATCAGCGATACCTTCAACTCATCAAACCAATCTCCACCCGTTGCGCTGGCCGCTTGAATCCGCTAAGGTTTAAAAAGAGGTAGACAAAGATGAGACACAACCTCAAGTAAGCTAGTGACTAAACTCCATAAAAAGAAAAAACACGGCACGTATAATCACATCTAATGATGAAAAAAATACTTCTCGCATTCTCATTTTTTCTCTCAGGACTAGCTATTGCTAAAGAAAAAATTAAAAGACAGTTGCTGACCCCAGCGAAGCCCTAAAACCGTTCAAGGAACAAACAAAATGTTCAGAAGCGTGGACTGCCCCCTTTCCCTCTCTCAACTTTCGCTTGGACTGTCAACCTGCTACCCACCGGCGCGGTCGGACTTAGCTGGCACGCCTTGTTCGACACAAGAAATTTTAGAACTCCGACCCACGTTCATAGTGCCGAATATTGTTGAGATCATGGTGGTCACGAGCAATGGAATCGCAGCCCAAAAATAGTCGTTAATCCACTCATAAGGTAACGGTCCACTCTCTCCAGAATCACGAAAATGATAGCCAAAACCGGCAAGAGAAAATGCCAGAACAAGAAGCCATGAGCTAATACGAATCAGAAAATGAAAATCCCTGAATTCAGAACAAGCTAAAACAAAACATGCGGTAACGAGCAAGTAGCATAAAAGCATATTCGCTCCAAAAAATGTCCCGTAACTAGCGGGACTCAATGAGGCGAATAGCGCAGCAAGCACAATGACGATTCGAAGTGCCAGTTTCATCTATTTAGTCGAACGTT
>CAZUEC010000408.1:0-2336 GCA_964618865.1 uncultured Roseibacillus sp.
TCCCCGGCCTGACCCCACCCGACCGCATCGTCATCCTCGAAGACACCGATCAAGACGGCCGAGCCGACAAACTCACCACCTTTATGGACGGACTCGATGCCCTTGATGGCGTCGCTTTTCATCGCGATGGCGTCATCGTCTCCGAACAACCACGACTCTGGCTTGTGAAAGACACCGATGGCGATAGCCAAGCAGACACCCAAGTCGAACTCCTCCGCGGCATCGACGTCACCGACTCACACCATGGCGGCATGATCGCAACCGATCCCTACGGAGACATCATCTTCAGCGATGGCGTCTTCCATCGCTCCCAACTCGAAACTCCCTTCGGAGTTCATCGCGGCATCGACGCCACCACCTACCGGTTCAACTCCTCCACCGGACAGATCAATACAGAATGGCAACACACCACCCCTAACCCCTGGAAAACCAGCTTCGACCGTTGGGGAGGAATCTTTCAGAATTACGGCGACGGTCACGTCTACGACACCACCGCCCTCATCTGGACCCCCCTCGGCGGCTACCATCCTTTTCTCTTTGCCAACATCGCCACCTATGGAAAAGGCTCCGGCTCAGCCATCGTCTCCGGCCCCAACTTCCCCGACAAATACCAACAAAGCATGGTCTCAGCCTCCCTCTTAGGACGCTACGCAATCACCTTAACCCGTTTTGAAGACAAAACCGGACGCATCAAAGGCACAGAACCTCTCACCCTCATCGAATCTCCCAACGCCGCCTTCCGTCCCGCCGACCTTGCCTTCGGAATGGATGGAGCCCTCTATATATCCGACTTCTGTAGCCCCATCATCGGACACGCCCAACACGCCATGCGCGACCCATACTGGGATCACGACTTCGGGCGCATCTGGCGTCTCGTCCACACCCAAAAACCACTCTCTAACAAATGGCCAAAAATTGAAGGAGCCCCTCTCGAAGACCTCTGCGATCTCCTCCTCCACCCTCAAGACCTCGTTCGTAAACACGCTCGCATCGCCATTCGTAAACAAGGCACAAAAGCACTTCCTGCCATTCAAAAATGGCTCGCCGCCCTACCCTCAACTCATCCCCAGTATGAACAAGCACAACTCGAAAACCTCTTCATCACACGAGGCCTAGGAAAATCAACACCCGAACTCTTAGAGCAACTCCTTCAATCCAAATCTCATCGCGTTCGCGGAGCAGCCGTACAAGGAATCCGACTCCAAGCAAACCTCTTACCCAATGCACAAGAACTTCTCACCACCGTCGTCAACGACCCCCACCCCCGAGTACAACTCGAAGTCATTGATGCCGTCGCCCACCTCCGACCCAAATTCCCTCAGCTCGAAACAATCCTCTCCGACATCAAACCTCTTACCAAAGACATCAAAACCGCCCTCACAACCCTCGAACTGGGCACCGAACCACTCAAAGGACGCAGCGTCCCCGTTCTCGAAGTAGCTAAAGACTCTCGCTTAATCCATTGGCTCTCGTTCGGAGAAGATGGAAAACAAAAAGCAGAAGCCAAAAATACCGCTCGCAAAAAAGCCCCCCCCATCGGCCTCTACCGAACCTTTCTCTATTCCGAAAAAGAACAACCCGCCATCATCGGAGTCAAACATTTGGCACTCGATGTCCGTCTCAACGACAGCCTCGTCTTCAGCCAAAATTCTCTTTGGAGCGGCGACCAACAAATCAACGTCCACCTTAAAAAAGGCCTCAACACCGTCGAAATATTCTTCAAGAAAAGCCGCAAATTAAAACACATGCCCCCCGTCTTCATCTACGACCCAGTAGGACAAGCCCTCACTGATGTTCGCTACCCAAATAACCTAGAGACCTTGCAAACAGGATCCACCGAATACCAAAAATCTCTTGCCGACCAAGGCACCGTCCTCCGCGTCCAAGCCGCTGAAGGCCTTCAATTTAGTCCCAAAACACTTACCGTTACACCTAATACAAAAATTCAACTCATCTTTGAAAACCCCGACATCATGGTTCACAACTGGGTGCTCATCGCCCCTGGTAGCGTTCAAGAAATCGGCGCCCTTTCCGACCAACTCGCAGCCCAAGCAGATGGAGCCGCCAAAGAATACCTCCCCGAAAGCGAACTCATTCTCCACGCCTCAAAGCTCCTACCTCCTAAAAGTGAACAAGAACTCACCTTCACCTCACCTTCCAAACCCGGTCGTTACCCCTACCTCTGCACCTTCCCTGGTCATTGGCGAGTCATGCAAGGAGAGCTCATTGTCGAAGCCAAACCCTAACACCATTTCTTCTCACAAAAACCTCCCCCATCCTCACTCGAACTGATCCTTTCCACTAAATTTAAACTCGGCACAACTGCTCCATTGGTC
>CAZUEC010000409.1:0-2331 GCA_964618865.1 uncultured Roseibacillus sp.
TTTAGAATGTGTTTTTGATTAAACTGGAGGTTCTAAATTTTATTTCTTCATTCTTTTGGAGAAGATGAGTGCGCAGTGATGGGTGTTGTTCTGGCTGATACGGTTCAGTTCGATCGATGAAGGCCGCTTTCTGTTAGGTCTGTTAGATATGGCAGAACTAAGGAAGGATGGGGGGAATAGGGCTGGACAAAATGTGGTGCTCCTGTCCGGCTTTGTTGACGATGAGTTTTTTAATGCGATGTCTTTTTGGGTTAGTTTTTGTGTTTCTTGTAGGTTGCAAGGATACGAGCCCAGCAAAGGTGACTAAGCGGGCTCCGGCACCAGCGATTACTGAGGAGGACAAGGCGTCGGTGATGGAGCTTGGAGTGGAGATCGAAAAGAGGTTGCTGGAAGGAGACTTGGATTACTTTTTGGATACGTTTGATTTGGAGGAGTTGATTTTCGAATCTTTCGAGGAGGTGGATTTATCAAATGATTTTAAACAGGGGATGAGTTTGGGGTTGCAGCAGGCGAGAGAGTCGATGGCTGCTTCTCTTGCGATTTCGCAAATTGATTTTGTTGGTTATGAGGAAGTGCGAGGTTATCCTGGTTTGCTCTTTCGGGTACGAACAGATGGAGGAATGGATTATGTCCGTTATGAATTGAGAAAGTCTTCGGAGCATCTTGCGGGTTGGAAAATCGTGGATTCGTTTCCTTTGACCTTGGGAGTTTTCGTGAGTGATTTGCTTCGGGCGAATATTCTTCCGGCTCTCAAAGATGCGAATCGTTCGGTATTCGATAAGTTGTTTAGCAATAATCAGAAGGAAAAGGTGGATTTTGAGTATTTCGGGATTCTTATGAAGGCGATACGGAGTTCTGCGATGCTAGGGCAAGAGGAGAATGCGCTTCGGCTTTATGATTCGGTTCCAGAGGAGGCGCGTCAGTCGAGGATTGCTCGGTTGGCTCGGGTTTTTGTGTGCAGTAATTATTTGGAGGATGAGGAGGGGATGAATCGGTATGGTGAGGCTTTGGAAGATTTTGCGAAGAATCATCCTGAGGATCCGTCTCTCTCATTGTGGTTGATCGATACGCATATTTTGAGCGGAGATTTTGAGAGTGCTCATGCGTCGGTGTCGGATCTTCAAAAGGCGATCCCGGATCGTTATCTCGAGTTTTATAAAGGGTTTATCAATCTTCATGAGGAGAAGTATGAGGAGGCTGAGAGGCGGGCGGAGGTGTTTATTCAGAGTGATCCTGATGATGTGGAGGGATATGAGTTGTTGCTTGAGGTGGGTTTTGGAAAGAATGAGCATGCGTTGACTGCGAGGGCTTTAAGGGTATTGGAGGGCGACTTTCAGAATGATTACAGCGGGGTCTTTGAGTTGCCCGAGTGGGAGGATTTTCGGACTTCGGAAGAGGGAAAGAAGTGGGCTGAAGAGCGAAGAGGTGAGTAGGTTCGATCTGATGAGTTTGTATTGGGGGTGGTCGTTCTTGACGGTTTGAGGGTGAAGTTTAACTTGCCCGCATGGCGGAAGTGAAAATTTATCATTACCCTCATTGAGGGTCTTCTCAGAATGCTTTGGCGGTCGCCGAGGAGATGGAAGTGGAGCATGAGGTGGTTCTCTATATTAAGAGGCCACCTGGGCGGGAGGAGTTGGAGGCGCTGGTGGCGGGGCTTGAGGATCCGGTGGAAGATTTGGTGAGGAAGGATTCGCTTTTTAAGAAGCACAATTACAATCCAGATGATTATGTGGGGAATCCTCAGGCGGTGGTTGAGATTTTGCTGAAGCATAAGCAGCTTTTGCAGCGGCCGTTGGTGGTGAAGGGGAAAAAGGCGATCATTGGGCGTCCGAAGGCGCGGATTGGAGAGTTTCTTGCGGAGCTTTGAAGGAGGGCGGCTCAAAGGAGGGGAAAGTGGGTGGTGGAGGTTTTTTAAGTTTGGTGGCAGGGTTTGGATGTGATTGAGATTTCGCTAACGAGGTTGTCGATGATGGTCGTTCCGCTCTTGGTTGTGGGGTGGGTGATGATGCGGTGGTCGGGTGGGGTGAAGGAGCTTTCGGTGGCGACGATGCGGATGGTGGGGCAGTTGCTTGTGATGGGGTATTTGCTGGTGAAGCTTTTTGAAGGGGAACGAAGCTGGGTCTCGGTGTTGGTGGTGATTTTTATGGGTGTGGTGTCTGCGGTGATTGCGGTGCGGACGGTTCGAGAGCAGAAGATGAGGGCGTTCGGAGATGCGTTGTTGGCAATTGGGGTGGGCGGTGGTTTGGTTTTTTTGTTGGTGATTTTTGGGGTGCTGGAGGGGGGGCGGAATTTTTCTGCGCAGTTTGTGGTGCCGATGGCGGGGATGATTTT
>CAZUEC010000410.1:0-2327 GCA_964618865.1 uncultured Roseibacillus sp.
GAATGTGGTTGGAAAGCAGTCTGAAAGAAGGGGGGTTTTCGAGATTGGATGTTTGGTTGATTTTGATTAGGAAAGGAGGGGAATTCTTGATTTTATGAAAACTATTTTGATTTTTGGGCTGGCTTTGCTTGTGGCTTTGCAAGGAGTGGATGCGAAGAGTGAAGGGGAGGCAGAGAAGTTGACGGTGTTAATCACTGGGGCCAATCGTGGTCTTGGCCTTGCTTTGAGTCGGCAATTTGCTGCTGGCAACTATCACGTCATTGGCACGGCTCGATCGCCTGAGAAGGCGACTGATCTGAAGGAGGTGGTCGATGAAGTGCTGCCTCTTGATGTGACTTCCGAAGAGAGTATCAAGAGTTTAGCTCAGGTCCTTGAAGGACGAGTTATCGATATTTTGATAAACAATGCGGGCTACTTTGGCCCTACTCTCTCTGTTGGGAAAACGGCTACATTGAAGGATCTAACAACGAGTGAAGTTCTTGATACTTTCGCGGTTAACGCTGCGGGGCCCATTTTTGTTACACGGGGATTGCTTCCTAATCTTCAGGCTTCTCATCGTCCAAAAGTGATCGTTATTTCTAGTCGTTCTGGAATTCTGACTGGGAAAGCTCGAGGTGCTAATGCTTATGGTTATCGCATTAGTAAGACCGCGGTTAATCGAGCGGTGCGTCTCCTTGCTGCGGATCCATCTTTGAAAGAAGCTATTGTCGTGGCTCTCGCTCCTGGGCACAACCAAACTGATATGGGAGGAAAGAAAGCTCGTCTTAGACCCGAAGAGAGTATGGCTTTGTTGAAAACTAGAATTGAGGAGCTTACCAAAGAGCATCATGGGCGTTTTTGGTATTACGATGGCAAAGAGTTGCCTTGGTAAGAAATTTCATTCCTTAAGTCTTTTCTTTTCCTAAGAGTTCGAGGCTCTTATTCAGAATCTATAGTGCGATGAGCGACGTTCTTTACAGAGTTACTAAAATTAAGTCCAACGAGTTTGTTGGAGCATTGGTTGCATTTATTTTTATCTTTCTCCTTATGGCGTCTTACACGATTGCCAAACCGGTTAGAGATTCTCTCGCAAGTGAATTTACTGATCGTGAAGTGGCTTCGCTTTGGACTAAGACTTTCTTTTGTTCTTTGGTTTCAGTTTTTATTTACAACATTCTTGCGGCAAGGGTCTCGATTAAGAAATTGGTTCCGGGAGTTTTTATTTTTTTTGCCTGTACCTTTATTCTGACTGCTTTCGCGCTCAGAAGGGGATTCGATGAAGTTCTGATTGGAAAGGTTTTCTATGTTTGGGTGAGTGTCTTTTCTCTCTTCCACATCTCTGTTTTTTGGAGTTTGATGTCTCAACTTTATTCGAAAGAGCAGTCAAAACGGGTTTTCGCTTTTATTAATACTGGAGCAAGCGTGGGAGCGATTGTTGGGCCGATACTGGTCATTTCTTGCATTAAGCATCTTCCTCTTGAGACCATTTTATTCATTACCAGCGCGGTTTTGATCGGGGTTGTGCCTCTCATCGTCATTCTCAATAAGATTATTGAGCAAGGACCTAACAAAAGTGAAATTGTACTGAGTCAGCTTAGCGACAATCCTTTTTCTGGGATTCAGGAATTTTTTACTCACAAGCGGCTCATTGGAATCGCGCTCTTTATTTTTATTTTTGTGAGTATCAGCACTTTTTTCTATCTTGCTCAAAAGGACATCCTTGCCGCTTACGAGCGGCCCGAGCGTAAGGAGATTCTCGGTAAGCTCGATCTCTATATCAATTCTCTCACGATTCTTCTTGGAATCTTTGCTACGAATCGCATCGCTACGAAGCTTGGTATTTCCACTGCTCTTGCCATCGTTCCTGCGATCGTGGCGGTGTCGCTTGTTCTCTTCGCAACGACTCCGACGGTGGCGATGTTCTTGGTTCTTCAGGTTCTTCGGAAAGCTGGTAATTATTCTATTACTCGTCCCTCGCGAGAAATTTTATTCACGGGAGTGGATCAGGAAGCTCGCTTTAAGACTAAGCCCTTTATCGATGTGGTTGTTTATCGTGGGGGTGATGTTTTCTGGGTTTGGTTTTTTGTCTTTCTTGGAGAAGAAGGGGTTCTGAAATTAGACTTACCGCAAAAACTATTAGTTGGGGCCGGGATTGCGGTGGGGTGGGCTATTTTGGGCTTTGTTCTGGGAAAACAATACGAAAGAGCGGAGTCGATAGGAGAAGAAGGAAATGGTTGACGGCGGTGCGTCTGCTAAATGTTAGCAGGGAGCACCGTGTCGGTTTTTGTTTTTGGCTTAGACCATTTTTCAAAAGTCTATTCGTCTATCGAGTTTTTTTAAGGTTTGAA
>CAZUEC010000411.1:0-2322 GCA_964618865.1 uncultured Roseibacillus sp.
CAATGAACCCACTCCCTTCTATTTTAATAGCTAAAAAGGCTGTTCCTCGTGAAGAACGGGCAAAGTGAGAAGAAGACAAACCGATTTTTCTTTGGCGAAATGGCTACTTCCCGCTACGACAGCTCCCGACATGCCTCGTATCAACGAAAACTTTCTCAAGCTCAAAGCCGGTTATCTTTTCCCCGAAATCGCCCGTCGCGTGAAGGCCTTCACCGACGCAAATCCCGATAAGACAGATCGTCTGATCCGCTGCGGTATCGGCGACGTCACTGAACCTCTGCCCGAAGCAGCGCGTAACGCCATGAAAGCAGCAGTCGATGAACTCGGCACTCGCGAAAGCTTCCGTGGTTACGGCCCCGAGCAAGGTTATGATTTCTTACGCGAGACCATCGTAGCGAACAACTACTCTCACCTCGGAATCGAGGCTGATGAGATCTTCGTCTCCGATGGATCGAAATGCGATTCCGGCAATATCCTCGATATCCTTGGACCTGGCAATAAGATCGCAATCACCGACCCCGTCTATCCTGTCTACGTCGACACCAACGTTATGATCGGCAATACCGGTGACGGCGATGATGCGGGACGCTATGAAGGCCTCGTTTATCTACCCTGCAACGCCGGAAACAACTTCGTCCCTGCCATCCCAGATGAACCCGTCGACATCATCTACCTGTGCTACCCAAACAATCCAACCGGAGCCTCCGCTACCCGAGACGAGCTCACTGCTTGGGTCAACTATGCCAAGAAACACGACGCACTGATTCTTTTTGACGCCGCCTATGAAGCCTTCATTCAGAACCCAGATGTGCCTCGCTCGATTTACGAGATCGAAGGAGCACGCGACTGCGCCTTAGAATTCCGCTCCTTTTCAAAAAATGGCGGATTCACCGGAGTGCGCTGTGGCTGGGTCGTGGCGCCCAAAACCGTCTTTGGCAGCACCGAAGCAGGCGAAAAAATCTCGATTCGCGATCTCTGGTCGCGCCGCACTTCCACCAAATTCAACGGAGCAAGCTATCCCGTGCAACGTGGGGCAGAAGCACTCTACAGCGAGGCCGGCAAGGCTGAGGTTCAAGAGCTCATTAGCCATTATATGGAGAATGCCCGCCTCTTACGCGAATCCTGTGAGAAAGTAGGCCTCGCAGTCTATGGTGGTGAAAATGCTCCCTACGTCTGGGTCGCTTGCCCCGAAGGCACCGATAGCTGGGGCATGTTTGATCGCATGATCAACGAAGTCCAAGTCGTCATCACCCCCGGCTCAGGCTTTGGCGCCGCAGGCGAAGGTTATTTCCGTATCTCCGCTTTTAATTCGCGCGAAAACGCACTCGAAGTCTGCAAAAGAATTGAGGAAAATCTCTCCTAGCCACTAACATTTCATGTCGAACAACCTCCCAAAAAAGTTCCACGCAATGAGCGAGTAGTGTTGAACCTTCCCTCAACCCCCCCTAGACTGCCCCTCGGTCAAAATGAAATTCTCCCGGCATCGCTCAACCCTCCCTCCGCTCGCCGTCGGCCTCACCCTCTTAGCCGGCTGCAGCTCGGAGCAAGATCAACAAGCCAATGCTCGCGCCGTCGAAGCCGCGACAAACTCCCCCCTCGCCCTCTACAGCGCCATGGAGAATTACGACGAAGAACTCGCCCTCGGCATTCTTCGTATTAAAGCCGGCCAAAAACCCATCGACGAAGCCGGACGCACCCCCCTCATGGTAGCCGCCCGGACCAACAGCACCCGCGTAGCCTGGCAGCTCCTCCCTCAAAAAGTCAATCAACTCCCCACCGACGAAAAAGGACTCAACACCCTCGTCCACGCCGCCCGAGCCAACGAAACTTGGCTTGTCGGCGAACTCCTCAAACGAGGCGCCTCCCCCAACGTCTCCCTCCCAAACGGAAGCAGCCTCATCGCTGAATGTGCCAACCAAGGACGTCCCGCCATCGTCTCCCTCCTCCTCGCCCATGGAGCCCACTCCGACTCCATCGACGAAAATCAAAAACCACTCGTCCAAATTGCCGCCAGCAAAGGCCAAGCATGGCTCGTCAACGACCTCATCCGACGCGGGACCAAACTCAATAATGCCAACGACAAAGACGACCTCATCCTCTCCCACATCGTTGCCCAAGCCGGAAAACCCGAACTCGTCGACATCCTCGCCCAACGCGGAGTCATCATCAACATCACCAACAAACTCGGCGAAAATCCCATCCATATCGCCGTCGGTAGTGGCTCCTTCGACATCATCAAACCCCTCCATCAACAAGGCGTCTCACTCAACAAGCCCGACAACAGTGGAGCCACCCCCCTTCATCTCGCCATAATGCGGCGTG
>CAZUEC010000412.1:0-2317 GCA_964618865.1 uncultured Roseibacillus sp.
CATCCCGATGGCATTTTCGAGGATAACGCTTTCCATTGTTATCGTTTTTCTAGTTGCCCGACCTCTCCTGCGGGCCAAATGGCGCCGGAAAGAATCCAGCGTTCGATGACTTTCAGATCGGTTGCTGCGATTTGGATTTTTTTGGAGGAATTGCCTAGGGGTGGGTGCTCTCCACTTGCAGCAGTGTAGAGGGGGCTCTGTGTGGGGTTTCCAGGGATAATTCTTTCATTTTCAAAGGCTTCCTTTTGATTCGTGAGGAGGTAAGAGATGGTCTTTGTTTTTCGATGGTGGCAGGTCACGCAGCGTGCTTCTAAGATGGGCTTGACGTGACGTGAGAAGTCAATGCGGCTCTTTGTTTCAGCCTGCACGAGCGTACTGAGGACTGGT
The DNA here is from genome assembly GCA_964618865.1 of uncultured Roseibacillus sp. Taxonomy (GTDB): domain Bacteria; phylum Verrucomicrobiota; class Verrucomicrobiia; order Verrucomicrobiales; family Akkermansiaceae; genus Roseibacillus. The sequence goes on from CAZUEC010000412.1 coordinate 388, forward strand.
TTATTGGTGAGTCGATTTTCAGATTTATTCCACTTGCCGCAAGCGGTCAGTAGAAGGAAGTTTAGAAAAAAGACGTTCAAAATTGCTTTCATCTTCGGCCTCTTCTATCGTGAATTTTCTTCTTTGAACAGCATGTCACCGGGTCAAATTTTCTGTGTTCTTTTTTTCTCGTTTGTATTGTCCGCTGATGCGCAATCTGGAGGCCCCTCTGTGGTGGCCCCTACCAAGCGTCGTTCAAATACGAAGAGAGGGGTTCCCAAGTATCCTTGGCATTTGCACACGACTGCGACTATTTTTTGGATCGGCGAACGTCCGACCCCTAAAAATCCCACTCCTAACAGCAAATCTTCTTGGGATACGAATTGGCAAAAAAATTATGGAGGCTTTGATAATCCTAATCCTGCCGCTCGTAATGGTTTCTTGCCGAAGGCTTTTGTTCCCAAATTGAATCCCTTTTACATTGCGCTCCCTTATAACGATGTTCGGAATCATCGTCAGCACAAGCCAGAGGCATCCAAGGTCATTCCTTGGTTCAAGCGCTATCGTCCCGAGCCGGGAGAGTCGGTTTGCAAAGGTCGGTGGGTGGAAATCGCGCGTAATGGCAAGGTTTGCTATGCGCAATGGGAGGATTGTGGGCCTTTTAGCACTACGAACTGGGAGTTTGTATTTCGCAATGAGCGCGTCAAGAATCGCAAGAATAACGAAGCTGGAATCGATATTTCACCGGCTGTCAGGGACTTCTTTGGGCTCAAAAGTGGTCAAAAAGTACACTGGCGTTTCGTTGAATTTGAGAACGTCAAACGAGGACCTTGGTCGCTTTATGGGAGGAATAATCCTTTTGTGAATCCAAGAGCTCGACGGTAAAAATTATACCGTATCCCATTTACCTAGAGATAGTTATCTTTTTTTTCGGGAGTTGAGAAGGATGTGTTTTTTGCGCCTTTAGCAGGATGTTCAAAAATAATCACAAAAAATATTGATCAGTTTGTCATAAATATTAAAGTAACTTAACAATTATGGCTGCCTTCCCCTCAAGATCACGTGTGAGCACTCTTACCTTTGCTTTCCTCTGCGCGTTCGCCTCTCCCTTATCGGCACAGGCTGTGAATGTGGATACTGAGTTGGTGATTTTAGTTGATGCACAAACTTTTAGCACTTCGGACTTTGATTTGATTCTTGATGGGGTGGCTCGTTCCTTCGAGCAACAATCGTTCGTTAATGCGGTCGCATCTGGGGCCAACGGTCAGATCGCAGCCTCATTGGTCCTCTTCAATTCCAACAATAATTCACTGACGGCAAATATTCCATGGATGGTCCTTTCCTCTGCGACGGATCTTCAGAATTTTGCGGACACTGTGCGCAATGTAGAGAATACTGCTGCCTTTGGGAACGTGAGTTATGCTGAAGCGATTTCGTTTGGTGCGGCTCAAATTGCGTCTTCTACCATTGTGGGAGCGAACCGTCAGTTGACGATTATTGATGATGGCACTGGTTTCAATCAAGTTGCCCCGGCGGCTACGCAAGCCGCTCGCGATAATGCTTTGGCTTCCTCTGTTGATGTCATCAATGGTGTGATTTTTGACGTGGCTTTCCAGGAAAATACCGCAGAGACATACTACAATAATTATGTGGTCGGAGGAGTTGGTGGAGGGGTTGAAGTAATCGGAAGTCCACAAGGAGGACCAAAAACTGGGGAGGATCTCGAGGCTATTGAAGAGGCTATCGCATTTCAAATCACGGGAAATACGATTAGTAATCTTTCAGTTGTTCCTGAGCCCAGCTCTTTGGCTTTTCTGTTAGTGGGTAGTCTTGGATTGCTGGGCAGAAGGCGGCGATAGGGAAGGGCCTAATTTTTGAGAAGAACGCTAGAACTGTGGGTTAGACCATTTTTCAAAAGTCTATTCGTCTATCGAGTTTTTTTAAGGTTTGA
>CAZUEC010000413.1:0-2310 GCA_964618865.1 uncultured Roseibacillus sp.
CTGTCAAAGAGAATTCTCGGTGGAAGCACCGGGAGGATTGTGCCCGATATGTGTCTTGAAGGGCGCTCACGAAAGTCAAAACTTGCCCGAATGGATTCCCCTCAATGAAGTGCAAGCTGCCATTCCCGATCTCGAAATCATCGAATGCATCGGTCGTGGTGGCATGGGAATTGTCTATCGTGCGAAAGAAGTAGCCAGCAAACGCGAAGTCGCGTTGAAACTACTAGACCCTTCATTCAACGATCAAGCCGACTTCGCAGAACGATTCGAGAGGGAAGCCCGAACATTGGGAGAATTGAAACACCCGAACATCGTCTCAATTCACGATTTTGGAAAAAGCGAAGACTTCTATTGGCTCACCATGGAATTGATTGATGGCGTCAATCTCCGACAAGCCATGCAGACCGAGAAATTCACTCCGCAACAAGCCTTAGAAATCATCCCATCCCTCTGCTCAGCTCTCCAATACGCCCATGACAACGGAGTGTATCATCGCGACGTAAAACCCGAGAACATCTTGCTCGGTTCAGAAGGCGAAATCAAAATTGCTGATTTCGGGATTGCTCGCATGGTTGGAGAAAAAGCAGAAATGACCCTGACAAAAACAGGCTCCACCCTCGGGACAACCGCCTACCTCGCTCCCGAACAAATCGAAAGCCCCCAGGACGTCGATCACAGAGCTGACATCTATAGCCTCGGAGTCGTTTTTTACGAAATGCTCACCGGAAACCTCCCTCTCGGTCGCTTCCCTGCTCCCAGTAAAAAAACAGGAAGTCATCCCGATTTGGACGAAATTGTTTTTCGAGCTTTAGAAAAAGAACGAGAACAAAGATTCCAACATGCAGGCGATCTCTCTAGTGAAGTCCGCAACGCCTCCAAAGAAAATAATAAGCTACCCGAACACCATACAAACCGCCCTGAAATCATTGCCGGAATCAGTCTCTTTGGGTTTGGACTCACTCTAGCCGGAATTCTCTTTTTACCTTTAACAATCATCGGTTTCGCCCTCATGATAACCGGCGCAGTTCTAGGCTGGCACACTCTACGTAGCGACTCCCATCTTCCAAAGAAGCAACGTAAACTTTTGAAAGGAGCTTCGTTACTTCTTCCACTCGCCTTTATTGGCTTTCTCATTTTAGTCATCGCCGTCATCGCTGCCTCTCGACTGCTGATTCCTACTCCTATTACTGAAGGCGTAATCTTCAACCCGGTAACCATCTCCGAGCAGATTGATACCTCATCCAGCACTGTTCGACAAATGATCGAGGCCGGACAACAAGGGCAAGTGAGCGAAGCCACTGCTCTCTTTTCCAACGAGATGATCGAAGCCCTCAGTTACGACGACGGTTTGAGCGACCGGATGAAGATTGCTTGGAAAAACATCGAACCCGGCGATCTGAAAAGCGCTAGCTCAAGCATGAGAGGGCCAACGAAAACAACCGTTCAAATGAAAAAAGATGGGAAAAAGTTCCTTTTACCTCTGATTTGGAAAGATGGAGAATGCAAGATTGACGGCATCTCCCTCGAACTCATGAAAGGGTTGAAATCATCTCCGCAAAATCATCTCGAGCCTGAAATACACCCTGAATCTGAAGAGTAAAACCCTCATCAAGAATTGTTGCAAATCCACTAACTATGCCTTCATCTTCGTTCCAATCAACCCGGTGGACCCTCGTGCACCGGGTTGGGTATTCCAGCGAAGAGGGAGCCAAGGCAATGACCGAATTGTGCGAAATTTACTATGAACCAATCTATCAGTTCGTGCGGCACTATTTGAAAAATGAAGAACAAGCATCTGATCTCACCCACGCTTTTTTCGAACAACTCTTAAAAGAAAACTCAATCGGAAGCCCAGACCCCGCCAAAGGACGATTTCGCTCCTACCTCTTGGGCGCGGCGAAACATTTTCTCCGGGACCAAATCGCAAAACAAAACGCCAAGCGAAGAGGAGGAGGACTGGAACCAGCCCCCCTCTACGAAGAGTTAGTTGAGCCAATTGATAACGATTATGATTACCGCAAATTTGATCAAGACTGGGCTTACGCCGTGATTACTCAAGCCTATCAATCCGTCTCTCACAACATGAGCAGAGCAGGAAAAGAACGACAATTCGAAATCCTCAGTCCCTGGCTAGACGGCGGACAAAATGGTGATTCCTTCCAGGCTGCTTCAGAACTAGGACTCGGCGCCAATGCCTTCAAAGTCGCCGTTCATCGCTTACGCGAAAAATTCCGAAATGCAGTTCGCGACGAAATTCGAGGAACGACTTGTCAGGAAAACGAAGTCGAAGAAGAATTTTCCTACCTCATC
>CAZUEC010000414.1:0-2306 GCA_964618865.1 uncultured Roseibacillus sp.
GGCTAGAGCGGCAAAGTTCTCACTGGAGCCATCATCATCGCTAGGAAGGATTTCTTGGAAGGAGATGATATCGGCGTTGATTCTTGCGAGGATTGCTCGGACACTTTCAAAATCGATTGTGCCTGGAGCGGTGATTGAGGGTTGTCGTTGATTGCCAATGAAACCGGACTCAATGTTGAAAGTGACAACTCTGAGGGGGATGGCTTGTGCCGTGGTGAGGGAAAGCCAAAAAAATAAGTTACGACGCCACATTTTCTTAAACATGGCATCGTTATTTGGAATCGACAGTCATTTTATGTGAAGATTAGACACTATTTTTCTGAGACTAGGAGCTGCTTTTTTGGTTTTTATTTGGCGATGTAGTCGGAAATGAGGATTTTTTCGATTTTGGGTTTAAAGACTTTTACAAAAGCTTGGTGAGCCTCGTGGGGGATAGAGGCTTCGAGGCCGGCTTGGTTCTTGAAGGTGACGAGGAAGGAGTGGGTGAAGCCTTGGTTGCGGTCGGATTCGTCAGTGGTGGCGAGTCCCCATTCATAGTCTATTATGGTGGAAATTTTTTGTTCGAGTTCGCCAAATTGTGGCTCGATTTGATTGATTTCTTTCGCAGAAGTTCCTTCTTTGAATTTCATCATAACAACATGACGTAAGACTCCGGTTGGAGTGACCGTTTTGTCTTAGGCAGCCGACAAGGTGGCTAAGAAATTGAAGATAATGAATACGAGAAGAGCTTTTTCCATTCAACTAAGGGGGGTGTGTATTTTTGAGGGAGCAATCCTGAAATTGCGGAGTCGAGGGATTTCTTTTTTAAGTTCTTCAGTTGCTTCCATTTTGCTGGGCCGCATGTGGTTGGTTCTTTCGGTCAGTTCTTCGTTTGGAAAGGGGGTGGATCTGGATCTTGGTGATCATGCTCAATTTTCTCATGCTATGGAGGTGGAGACTCGTGAAGTCAACGGGGTGGCGACGGTTTTTCAATATGGTGAGATCAGACCTGACTTCGAATCGACGGTTGGGAATTCTTGGCGTCATCGTTTTGATTTAAATGGAGAATGGGATTTTCGCTTTGAAGGGGATGAGAAAAGTCGAAGTGTGGTGGTGCCGCATAATTGGGAGGCGATGGCAGGAAGCAAGTTCTGGGATCAGGATGATATTTCTCATTCTAATCCTGCTCGTTTTGATGGCGCAGGCTGGTATAGTCGGAAGTTGTCGGTCGAAAAAAAATCGAAACGACGTTATCGTTTGGAATTTGGTGGGGTGCGGGAACGGGTTCGCGTTTGGGTTAATGAGCGATTGGTTGCGATGCACGAGGGGTTGGGTGCTCCTTTTTCTATCGATGTGACGGATGCTTTGGTAGCGGGAGAAAATGAAGTGAAGCTGAAGGTGCTTAGACTGGCGAATCACCGGAGAGGGGAAGATGGGAAATGGGAAGAGATTGAGGGAGTTCACACTCCTTATCCTAAGGCTCCTGACTATTGGCCCTATGCTGGGATTACGGGTTCGGTGGCCCTTTGGGAAGAAGAGGAAGCGACGATTCGTAAGATTCAGGTTCGGACTCGGGGTGATCAATTGTTGGTGCGTGCTTTTATTGCGAATGCAGGTTCGGAGCCGTTTGTGGGTGAACTTACTCTTGATAGTAGTGTCTTTGAGCAATCGTTAGTATCCCAAGAAGTGATGTTAGCTTCGGGAGAGGTGAGGGTAGTGGAGTTTGAAAGAGTTCTTCGGCCAGAGTCTATTCGTTGGACTCCTTCGACTCCCCAACTCTATGAGCTTGAAGCACAGTTAATAACAAATGAGGAGGCGAGCGATGGTTGTTCTGTTACTTTTGGTTTACGTGAGTTCGGCACCTCTAATACGCAGTTACAATTGAACGGAAATGCGATTTTTCTGAAAGGTATGGCTGCTTACAGTGAGACTGAGAAGGGGGCTGCGATGTCGAGGTTGGAAAATGAGAAGATCTTACAGCGAGCTAAAGATGCGGGAGCAAATTTCGTTCGATTGCCGGTGCGGCAATGCGATCCGATGGTTTATCAATTGGCTGATGAGATGGGTTTGATGGTTACGGGTGAGTGGGGAGGTTTTTGGTATAAAGAAAAGTCAATGAAGGCTCAAACTGAGGATCAATTTTCGATCTATCAGTCTATGGGGCGAGTTGCTGTCTGGGATTTGATGAATCGGCCTTCGGTGATTCTGTGGTGTACTAGCAATGAATGTCATCAGTTTGGCCCTGAGTACGCTCTTTTTACGAAGATGGGTCGTGAGCTTGTGCGTGAAATTGATGAAGGTTTGTTACCTGTGACTTGGGCTGCTTG
>CAZUEC010000415.1:0-2305 GCA_964618865.1 uncultured Roseibacillus sp.
GATGTCGGATGCAGATTTTGAGCACGTTGGTGATGCGGCTTGGAATTGGGGGGGGATGAAGCAGTATGTGCGTTTGCATTGGAATCCGGAAGAGCGGGCGGTGGCGACGGTTTCTCTTTGCGAGCGAGATAATGTGGCTTTTGCTTTTATTTCGATCACGTCTCGGACTGATGATGGGCGAATGTACCGGACGACGAATTTTCCTTTTTCCCCTACTTTAAAGAAAGTGCCTGGGTTTGATTGTAATCATGTTCCTTGTGAGCGAAATTGCTTTCACCAAATGTTGATCGATCATCAACGGTATTTGGGTAAGCTAAAGGTTTCTGCCGAGGAGCTGGCTTTTCCTGATCCTGAATTATTGGAGGGGGAAATTGAGAAGGAGATGCAGGAACAGATTGAGTATAATCTCCAAGAGGGGATTATTAAGTCCGCTGGGGATGGTTATTTTCGCTATTCGAAGCGGGGATTGTTCTTTTTGTGGGGGCAATCCGTGAAGGATATGATTCGTCTTTGTTAGAGTGGTTTCTGATTGGGAGTCTTATCGAAATCTGCTCAACTCGCCCCGTTAGATTGCTTCTACGGTGGTGAAGAGTTCTCTCTCATCGACATCTTCACCAATTTGGATGAGTTCGAATTGTCGATCAACATTGAGGCGAAGACTGGCAAGGTGTTTTTGAAACCATTGGTCGGGGGAGATCATGGAGAGAAGGTTGCGTCCACGAGCATGGTAAAGGTAGTATTCTTGGCCGACGACAGGTTCGAAGTTGATGTCGGCTTCGTAAGCGAGTTTGTTCCAGTTGAAGTGGGTGATGGCGGAGATGTATTCTTCGCGGATTTGGACTAACTTTTGTTGGAGATCTCGCTCGACTTGGGAGACTCCTCGAGTTTTGAAGGAGGTGAGGTCGTTGGGGACAATGGAGGGGGAGAGAGTGGAGGTGGGATAAGGTAGGAAGGCATCTGAGGGTTTTTCGTCGGTGCCGATGCCGGGAATTTTAGGTAATTTTTCTTCCACGTCAGTCACGTGCGAGATTATCGGGGTATTTTAAAAAGGCGCAAGGGACAGTTTACGAATCTTAGGCCTTTTTCTAGGTGACCTTGCCGAAATGTTGTTCTTTGATTTTCGATGCGAAATGGCAACGAAGTTGCGTTCAAAAAGAAGTTTGGTTGAAAAATTTCACCTCAGTCATTTTGGCAAGGTTATCTCGAAAAGGGGCTAGAGTCCTCTTTCGGCGGCTAGTTTTAAGGCGAGACGTTGGATGTATTTGCCGCTGTCTTTGCCTTGTGATTTTTTAACCCAACTATTTGGAATGCGTTCGAGGGCATCGATTTGAGTAAAAATATTTACGGCGTTTTGTTGTGCGTATTCGTTTTCGGGGTTTGAAAGTTCTTTGAGAAGGACTGGAAAACAGTGTTCTGGTTTTCCCAATTCGATGAGGGTTTGGGCGGCGATGGCGCGGATGGCGGAGTGGGGATCGTTGAGGAGTTGGCGAAGAGGATTTTCTGCTTCTTGGGCTTTTTTACCGAGAATTAAGCAGCCTTGGGCGGCCCAGTAACGTTCGAGAGGGTCGGTTGAGCTCAGTTTGGTGAGCAGGGAGGGTAGGGTGTCTGGATTTCGGGAAGTGGCATCAAAGGCAAAGTCGATGAGTGAGGACCAGCTTTCTTTACGAGATTGGGCGTAGTGAGCGATGGGTTTTTTGGGAGCGAGTTCGAAGAACATGGGTTCGGGGATTAGTCCGCTATCGCTGAAGGTGATCATCTTTTTCTTGAGCGCGGTGCGCATTTTTTCAAGTTGTAAGGAGTAGGCTGGATCTGTTGCTAGGTTAGAGATTTCCCAGCGATCGTTTTTGGTGTCGAAGAGTTCTTCGATAGCTTGGTTTTTTTCCCAAATCTGAGAGTGGAGAGGTTTGAGGTCGCCTTTTTTCCAAGCGTCTTGCCAAGCTTTCCAGGCTTGTTGTCCGAACTGGTAGTAGCTGTATGGTGCGGCTGGTTGGTGGGGGGTGAAGCGTCGAATGTATTTCCAGCGGCCATCAGTGACTCCACGTCGCATGCCATAGAGTTCGTCAAAGCGGTCGGCATAGAGAAAGATGATTTCGTTTTGGGTTGGTTCTTCTCGGTGAGGACCGAGAAAGGCGCGACCTTGCATTTGAGTTGGCTTTGGAATTTTTACTAAGGAAAGCAGTGTGGGTGCGAGATCGACAAAGGAGGCTGGCTCTGAGGTGACTGTGTTTGCAGGGAAGGGGGAGAGATTTTGCCACTTTTTGGGGAGATGAATGAGGAGGGGAACGTTGACTCCGGTGTCTTTTAG
>CAZUEC010000416.1:0-2305 GCA_964618865.1 uncultured Roseibacillus sp.
TCAAGAAATTCTCTCTCGGCGATAAACGAACGAACTTTTGGAAAACGGTCTAAGGTTGAAGGCGGCCGATTCGGAGGATGCCGGCGAGGGTTAAGTCTGGTTCTACGGTTTTGATTTCTGACATTTTCGAGGCAATGAGGGAGGCGTCGCCTCCGGTGGCGTGAATTGTGGGAGGGGAGGAAAGTTCTTGCGAGAGGGATTGAAGGATTTCGCGAATGAGACCGCGGTAGCCAATCACTGCTCCTACTTGCATGGCGTGTTCGGTGGATTTGCCGATGGCGCTGGGTGGTTCAGCTAAATCAATGCGAGGGAGGAGGGCGGTTCGTTGATGGAGGTCGTTGCGAAGAGCGCCTAGGCCGGGGGCAATCACTCCGCCTAAGTAGGTGCCGCCATTTTCCTCGGAGATGACGTCGAAGGTCACTGCGGTGCCAAAATCAATCACGATAGCGGGGTTGGATAAAGGAGAGAGGGCGGAGGCGTTGGCGAGTCGATCGGAGCCAATGGCGGAAGGGTCAGGGTAGTCGATGGCGATGGGAAGTTTACTTTTGTGGCTGACTAGGTGGGTAGGGATTCCGAGTTCAGTGAGAGTGTTTAATAAGATTTGGGATTTTTGAGGAACCACGGAACAGATAGTAGCTTGGGTAATTTTTTCTGAAGGAAGGGTATCACGAATGCTTTTTGGAGAGACTTCTGAGGTGGGGATTGTCGCTCTCTTGGGAAGGATGGTTTGGACGTTAGCCAAGGCGAACTTGGTGCGTGTGTTGGAGTTGTCGATGAGGAGGTGGATGACTAGGAGATAGAGAAAAGAGAGCGGAGGGCAAAGAAAAAGCGACCGGTTTCCCGGTCGCTTTATGCTTATGAACGCGTAAAAATTGTCCTATACGGAAATTAGTCGGTGTAGGCGGGAACTCCATGTTCCGCGACATCCAGACCTTCCATTTCTTCTTCTTCGCTTACGCGAACGCCCATTACGAGCTTGAGGATGAAGAAGAGGGCGAAGGAGAAGACGAAGGCGAAGCCATAGACGCTTACTACTCCGATGATTTGGGAGACAATGCTGAATCCGGTGCCAAAGATGGCGACGGCAATGGTTCCCCAAATGCCGACGACTCCGTGAACGGAGATCGCACCAACAGGGTCATCGATTTTGATTTTGTCTAGGAGGAGAATCGAGAAGACAACGATGACGCCACCGATGGCACCCATGGCGACTGCGGCCCAAGGACCAACTGAATCAGCGCCAGCTGTGATTGAGACAAGACCGGCGAGCAGTCCGTTGAGAGCCATCGAGAGATCGGGCTTTTTGAGAACAATCATTGAGACAAAGATGGAGGCGACTCCGCCACCTGCTGCTGCGAGAGCAGTTGTGGTGAATACGAGTCCGAGAGGTCCGGGATTGGCTGAGAGGACAGAGCCTCCGTTGAAGCCGAACCAACCGAAGAAAAGAAGGAAGACGCCGACTGCAGCGAGAGGCATTGAGTGTCCGAGGATGGGCTTAATGCCTTCTGCGGTGTACTTTCCTTTACGTGGTCCAAGGATGAGAACTGCGGCAAGAGCAGCCGCTCCACCGAAGCCGTGAACTACGGTAGAACCAGCAAAATCTTTAAACGCGGTTCCGTTCTCTCCTCCGAGCTCGCTCAAGAAGCCTCCACCCCAGTGCCAAGAACCAGCGATGGTGTAACCGAGTGCGACCAAGATGGTAGAGTAAATCATAAAAGCGGAGAGTTTGACGCGTTCTGCAACGGCACCAGATACGATGGTGGCGGCTGTTGCGGCGAACATGGCCTGAAAGATGAAGTCACCGTAGGCTGTCATTGCAAGATCGAGTCCGCCGTAGGCGAACGAGTTGTTAGCTGCGCCTTCGGTTAATCCTGAGATAGGGCCGTTGATGCCGAGGATGCCTGGAATTTGCCAGCTACCGGCGGGGTAATGGGTGTTAAATCCAATCGCAGCATAGGTTAAGAGGCCGATGCTGATGATCCAAACGTTTTTGAAGAGGATGTTTACAGTGTTTTTCTTTTGAGTGAGGCCTGCTTCGAGAGTTGCGAATCCGAGGTGCATGATGAAAACCATTGCGGCCGCGATTACTGTCCAAAGCATTGAGGTTGTGAAGAAGTCAAATGCATAAGAGTAATCGACGCCTTCGTTAACTTGTTCGGCGAGAAGTGCATCATAGCCTTCGCGATATTCATCTTCTTGTCCGAAGACCGTGGAAGCCATTGCTGCAGGAGCAAGGAGCCATGGGAGTTTTCTTTTAATTGCTGTCATGTTATGTGGGTTGGTTTTTTTCAAACCGGGTCTAGAG
>CAZUEC010000417.1:0-2304 GCA_964618865.1 uncultured Roseibacillus sp.
AAGAAATTCTCTCTCGGCGATAAACGAACGAACTTTTGGAAAACGGTCTAGTTTTCTTTTTTTCGCAAGCGATGAGGGGGGGGAGATGAGAGCGATGTGAGGGAGGCGAGCGAGATAGATTACTGCTTTTATTTTTGAAGTTTAACAGAAAGTCGCTTTCTTTCGTTGTTAACGCCGCTTGGTGAGGGGTGGTTGAGGTTCGGTGGCTTTCTTGTATTTGACGACTGCTTCGGCAATGGAGAAGGCGAGGCGGTTTTGATAGTCGGCGCCTTTGATATAGGCTCCTTCGGTGCGGTTAGAAAGAAAGCCGCCTTCAAGGAGAATGGCAGGGTGTTTGACTCCGGTGATGACGGAGTAGCGTGCTCTGCGGACGCCGCGGTCTCTTCTGCCGGTGTTTCGAATTACGGTGGAGTGAATGACGGTTGCGAGGGCGATGTTGGCGGAGTCGTTGTTGTTGCCGGGTTTTTCGCGGAAGTCGGAAGCTTTTAAGCCGCGCCCATAGTGGGCGACTCCTTTGGGGGAGAGGGTGAAGGTTTCGATGCCATGAGCACGGCCACCACCACCGGAGTTGAAGTGGAGGGAGATGAAGACGGCGTTCGGGTATTGATTGGCGAAGTCAACGCGTTGCTGGAGAGTTAGGAATTTATCTTTGTCCCGAGTGAGACCGACTTTGAAGCCGCGTTTACGGAGTTCAGTAGAAAGTTTGAGGGCGAGACTGAGGGCGTGATCTTTCTCGCGTCCATTGCCGTGGGGGCTGCTGGTTCCTGGGTCGTGACCGCCATGACCTGGGTCGATGATGACGGTGTCGATGCGTTTGGGACCGCTGCTGATGTTGTGCGGTCTCATCACCGGGTCGAGGAGTTTGACGAGGTCAATGCGATGAACGAGGTAACGGTTGCCGGAGCGTTTGACGGGAAAAGAGAAGACGAATTTGACTTTGTTCATCCAGACGTCTTGCTGGCCGATTAGAAATTCGACGCGGACATTTTGTTTCTCCAAAATCAATTTGGAGCCTTCGGAACGCATCGTGTTGAAGCCATAGAATTTTTTGATGCTTCGTATCGTTACGTAGTTTTCCTTTCCGAGGACGACGTTTTCCCAGGCGTCAGTGCTAGGAGGGGTGTTTTGCGCCGAAAGGATCGGAGTGAGCAGGAGGAGGGAAAAAAAGATGAGAAGGCGTGTTTCCATAACTGGAGCGGGGGCTAGCGTAGACGGGAAATGACAGAATTCAAACGAGGATTGAGTCAAGGGGGCATTTTGGGGTTTGTTCTCTGGGAAAAGGAGGGTAGCAGAAGGAATGGAAATTACGTTGGCGGGAGAATATCGAGCGAAATGGGGAGAAGGTCCGATTTGGTGGCAGGGGGCTTTGTATTACGTAGATATTGAAGGTCATTGTGTGGTGCGTTTTGATCCGGCGACGGGTGAGGAGAAAATTTTGAAGGTTGGGGAGCGGGTGGGGACTGTGGTGCCGAGGGAAAAGGGAGGGTTGGTGATTGCAGGGGATTCAGGTTTCCAATTGTTGGATGAGGATGAGGTGCGGAAGCCCATTGTGGATCCAGAGGCTGGGAAACCGGATAATCGGTTTAATGATGGAAAGTGTTCTCCGGATGGTCGCTTTTTTGCGGGAACGATTTCGTTGGTGAAAAAGGAGGGGGATGCCTCTTTATATGAACTCAATTCTGAGTTGGGGGTCAGGGAAGTCTTTGGAGGGGTGACGAATTCAAATGGGATTGCATGGAGTCCAGATGGAAGTCGGGTTTATTACATTGATACTCCACGCCGAGAAATTTGGGGTTTTGATTACGATCGAGAGACTGGGGAGTGGAGTCATCGTTCTGTGGTGGTGAATACGAGTCATGTTGATTCTTCTCCCGATGGGATGGTGATGGATGCAGAGGGTAAGGTCTGGGTGGCGTTTTGCCATGGCGGTTGTGTGGTGCGATTCGATGTGGAAACCGGGGAAGAGGTTCAGCGCCTTGAGTTGCCTTGTGTGGAGACGACGGCGTGCACTTGGGGAGGAGAACAGTTAGACGAACTCTACATTACTACTGGAATTCATAAGAGTATCGAGGAGGAGGATGCAGGGCGTCTCTTTGTGGTGAAAGGATTGGGAGTGAAGGGGGTGCCTGCTTTTCCTTTTCGCGGTTAGATTTTTTTCCAAATGACCTTGGTGAAAGGTTGTTTTTTGATCTTCCTGAGAAGTGGCAACTGAGTTGCGTTCAAAAAGAAGACTGGTGGAAGTTTCCCAATGACCGCGTTGCTCTTCGCGGTCATTTCAGCCATCTCATCTGGACGATCTAGACC
>CAZUEC010000418.1:0-2301 GCA_964618865.1 uncultured Roseibacillus sp.
GTTTTTGCGGCGGCAGTATCATCGTTGGGTAAAAAGAAGACGCCGACTGCGAGGTCATTGATGTCGCTGATGGAGAATTTGAGTTTTTTGAGTTCTCGCGCAAAAAGTGGACGGGGGATTTGAGTGAGAATGCCGGATCCGTCTCCGGTCTTACCATCGGCGTCGATTGCTCCTCGGTGAGTCATGTTGCACACGGAGTCGATTGCTCGATCGATGATTTCGTAGGATTTGACTCCTCCGAGATGAGCGATGGCTCCCATTCCGCAGTTGTCTTTCTCATTCGCAAAGGAGTGCAGGGTTCCACTGGAGTCTGGAGTAAAATCGGGATGGTAGGGCGTGTGGCTAGTCATGAAGTTTTCGATGCTGATGTCCTTTTCGAAATAGTTAAATTCTGCTCCCCGTGCATTCATCTCGGAGGTCGAAAAATCAAGAGTTTTCGCTTTCCTTGCGGGCTTAGACGGGCCGAGCAAAATAGAGAAGAGAAAAGGTTCTGCCAAGCACTTCGTTGTTTGGGCTGGGTTAGTCTTCTTGGGTGTTGGTAGTTAATCGCTTACGGCTAGTTCTGATTTGCCGTAAACGCTGACTACTTGCACTCCGCGCTCTTCAATGACTTCTTTGGCGCCTTCTTCTCGGTCGACGAGGATGAGGACAAAGGCGACTTGGCCGCCTTCTGCTTCAATGGCATCCATTGCTTTGAGGGTCGAGCCTCCGGTGGTGGCGGTGTCTTCTACCAGAATTACGAGGTCGCCTGTTTGAAAGTTGCCTTCCACTCGTTTGCCGGTGCCGTATTTTTTGGCTTCTTTACGAACTGAGAACATTTGCAGGGGATTGCCTTGGCGGGAGGATTCCATGGCAATGGCGAGTGATATGGGGTCTGCGCCCATGGTCATGCCGCCGATGGCAATTGGTTGGTGGGAAAGAAGCGTTAGTTGAGATGAGATTGTTTCGAAACCGACTTCGCCGACTAGGATTGCTCCTCGGCAGTCCATGGTTGTGACTCGGCAATCTACGTAAAAATCGCTTTTTTTACCCGAAGCGAGTGTGAAATCACCGGTTCGGATCGATTTTTTTCTGAGAATAGCCTTTAGTTCGTCACGTGGAGTCATGTCGACAGTCAAAAGGGGACTGAGGCGAGGGGCGATCTTAAAATGTTTTTGTCGTTTGTGGTGAGAGAAATGATGTTTTGAGACCTGCTCTTGAGGGGGAGCAATTCGTCTATTTTTCTGTTAAAAATCGTTTTGGAGACGCGTAGATACAGGCGGACATGGTATTTTCAAAGATTCTAGCCCTTAGTTTGGTTTCTTTAGGGCTTGTGGTTTCTGCTGCTGAGGATGGTAAGGGTCAGTATGAACTCGTTTGTGGAGCTTGTCATGGGGTGGACGGGAAAGGTGCGGGTGAGGGGGCTTTTCCTCCTCTTGCGGGGAGCGCGTGGGTTCAGGGTAATCCTGAGCGGTTGGTGCAGATTATTCTGCATGGCATTCAAGGGCCGGTGAAGGTGAATGAGAAGACTTACAATTTGGAGATGCCGCCGCAAGGGGCTGCTTTGACTGATGAGCAAATTGCTTCTGTGGCTAGTTATGTGAGGGGGGCGTGGGGAAATCAGGAGTCAAAAGTTAAGCGGTCTTTGGTTGCGAGGGCTCGTAAAAATTCTCAAAAGAGGGACAAGATGTGGACATCTGATATTTTGGAGAAACGGTGGCCGCTTCCTTCGAAAAAAGGTCCTCTCAAAAATTTGGTAGCGACGCTTTACCAAGGTAAATTTAAATCAATGCCTGATTTTTCGAAGCTAGAGCTCGATGCGGTGGAGGAGGAGGCTTCGGGGTTAATCGAGCTTTCGACTTTTGCGGAGAATGATTATCACGCCATTGTATGGGAAGGGGAGTTTGAGGTTAAGAAAAAGGGTGATCACATCTTTCGTTTGGACTCCGATGATGGTTCTCGGCTTTTCGTGAATGGAAAAAAAGTGGCCGAAATTAAAGGGGTTGGTCCGATGGGTCGAATTCGGGAAAATCGAATTATGTTAGAAGAGGGGGTGGCTAAGATGCGATTGGAGTATTTTGAGTATAAGGGAAGAGAGGGGTTAGCGCTTTCGATGCGAAGGGGTTCGCGATGGACTCATTTTACTAAGCAGAAGGTTGGTAAAAAGGTGGAGTTTCCTTCGATTCCGATTGTGGCACAGGAGGAAGCTCGTATTTATCGTAATTTTATTAAGGGGACTACAGCGCGAGGGTTGGGGGTAGGGTATCCGGGGGGGGTTAATCTGACCTTTAGTGCCGATGAACTTGGAATCGGACTTATTTG
>CAZUEC010000419.1:0-2298 GCA_964618865.1 uncultured Roseibacillus sp.
TCAAGAAATTCTCTCTCGGCGATAAACGAACGAACTTTTGGAAAACGGTCTAAAATGGAGAGACTGTTTTGAGCTATTCCGTTTTCCAGTCTTCTTTTTGAACGCAACGTTGTTGCCATTTTTCAGTAAGATCAAAGAACAACAGGTTCGGCAAGGTCATTTGAAGAAGGTGGCTAAAACGCAAAGAAAATGAGGGGATATCAGAGCGCTAATTTTGTGAGGAGAACTGTTGTTGAAGCTCTGTGATGAGTGTCAAATTTTTTCGAGCAACGGGGCCAATTTTGGAGTCGTTTTTTAAGGGCTCGAGTAAAGCGGTGGCTTCTTCTAACTGGCCGAGTTTAATTTTACAGGCCGCGAGATTGAGTGTTGCCTCTTGACCCATGATCGCGGAGTCGAAGCTGGTGTAACGATCGTAGCTATTGGACTTACCGCAGGAAATCAGCGTGCTGAGAAGTTCTTCCGCTTTTTGCCAATGCTCACGAATAAAGGCGTTGCGAGCTCTGAGCCATAGAAGGGGAGGGGCTTTCGGGAACCACCGTTTACAGAGGGTTTCTACTTTCGCAGGAGTGAAAGGGGCGGGGAGTTGGTCTGCTGAAAGTTGAAGGAGACCTTCTAGTAAGAGCGCGGCATGCTCAAGAGGAGGGGTTTGGTTGTTTCGAAAGGAGGCGAGGTTGTCTGCGGCGATAGTGAGCGCTTGCTTTGCCTCGGAATCGCCTAAGAGGATCAGAGTGCGGTAGAGTTCAATTTGGTAATAAAGCTGACCGGGACGCTCTGCTAATTCTAATCGTAGCAGCTTGAGCGAACGTCGTGTTTTTGCCGGGAGAAATTCTTCGAGGTAACCATGATGGAGGAGGCGCACCTCGCTGTGCACAATACGGTGTTTGTTAGATGTCAACTGGGGATGGCAGCGGCCTTGAAAGCGTAGTCCTGAGCGTGGTTGGACGAGACGCAGCATTTGCATTTCGGTGCCGGAGTCGAGATGGTCTAAGTCTTGTAAATCTCGTCGAAGGACGCTTTGACCTGCACAATTTTTTTGACTGAGAGCTTTTTTAAGAGATGACTTTTGATCGCTTTGTAGACGCTCATCGGCGTCGAGTAGAAGGAGCCAATCATAGTCTTGGGCTAATTCGATCTGATGATTACGTGCCGCTCCAAAATCGTCTCGCCAGGGCCAAGAATCAACGCTCGCGCCGTGCTCCTCAGCAATCGTAACTGTTCGATCGGTCGAGCCAGTGTCGGTGACAAAGACTTGGTCGGCAAAGTCGCTGACCGAAGCAATGGCTTCGGCCAGATTACTTTCCTCATTACGAGCAAGAATACCTACCGCGAGGCGCTTTTGTGATGAGGTACTCATGCTTAGGGTGAACTAAGAGCGTTTGCGGCGTGAGGCCGTGAGCAATCCTCCGGCGATGAGCAATGCAACGCTTCCTGGTTCAGGAACCGGACTTAAGCTGACTGTGCCTACGTTATTTGCCTGAGAAAAATTAATGAGAGCACCAGAATCTTGATCATCATTAAAGATGACTAGATTGTTATCGTGAGCCTCGACGAAGAAGTCTCCTAATGTCTCGAAATTGTCAGTCGCTAATGCATCGATGATATCTGTCTCCGCAAAAGTGGGAAAGACATCTGAGAATTCGTCTCCAATAATGCCTTCGAAAAAGCCAATGCCAATGCCAACGCCACTTTGTTCATCGATATCCGGATTCGTTGGGTCGGAATAGTTTCCAATGATGGTGTAGACGAGTTCATCGGGACTAGCTTGCAAAAAGCCATCGATGAGCAATGGCCCCTCAAGGAAGACCGTTTGAGACAGACTTCCAGTGGTGATATCTGGTAAAGACTCAAAAAAGAGATCGCTAGTGGAAATGAATCCTGAGGAAGCATTTCCGTAGATGAGAACTAAATCGGTGATGTCTGTAGAGGACGAGACTTCCAGAAGGAAGTTGTCCTCAATAGCGATGGATATGAATTCAGCCTCTGCTTGTTGGCCTACTCCCCAACATGTGGCTACTGCTGCGGCAGCGCAGGTTGATTTGAGTACTTCTGAGACTTTATTTTTAGAGTGATTTTTCATTTTAGCTGCAATGTGTTCGTCGTTTTCGCTGGTTCAGGGAAGGGCGTTGTTCTGCTCCTTGTTCTCTCCCAACGCAATTGGTCAGCATTCTTGCAAAAAAAGTGAAAAAATTTTTCGTTTGAAACGAATTTGGAAGTTATCTCATTAATTCGATGTTCGTTTGAGCTATTAGACCATTTTTCAAAAGTCTATTCGTCTATCGAGTTTTTTTAAGGTTTGAA
>CAZUEC010000420.1:0-2259 GCA_964618865.1 uncultured Roseibacillus sp.
AAAATTCACCGAGCACTGAATTGAAAACCATCACGCCACGCGACTAAAACACTGCAGCCTAAAACACTGCAGCCACCACAAATTGAGCCCCTCCTAGAACCGAGATCACACGATCCCACCCCCTTCCCTTCGCCCATCTGCAAAGCTCAAACTGGCAGCACATGGTCCAAAAAGGCCCAGTTTTTGCAGAAAACGAGTTTGAATACCGCTTTTCTATTCAAAAAACAATACAATTTCAAAACCTGTAACATTAAAAAAATAAATCAGTTACAACGAACCACTTTGGTTTAATGAATTTTTATCTTAACTAATTATAAAAAATATGAAAAAGATTTCGCAGAAATTACAGCCCTCTTGAAAATCTCATTTCGAAAGATTCAAACTCCTCTCAAACCAGCAACCTAATGAAACCCACCTCCTCTTCGCTTCTTCTCATCGCATTCAGCTCCATAGCCTCAAATGCAGCTGAATTAACGGTGTTCAACAACAACGACTCTGGTGCAGGCTCACTTCGCAGTGTGCTCGCTATTGCGAATACAAATAACCAGCCAGATAACATCACTTTTGATGAAAGCATAAGTGCTGAAACGCTCATCCTCACCAGCCAAGAGCTCATTATCAGCAGTGAAGTTAGCATCGTAGGACCATCCAGTTCTTTTACGATCAGTGGAAACGAAGAGCGTTCTATTTTCACCATCACATCAGAAGGAGTAGTCACTCTCTCAAACCTCAATCTCATCGATGGGGTGGCAAATCGAGGAGCAGGAATCAACAACTCCGGAACCTTGGAGGTGAGCAATTGCTTATTCCAAAACCATCTCGGCAGTGTGGGTTGCGGGATTGAAAACAATGGTGCGATTCTCGTCACCGATTGCCGCTTCGAAGACAACATTGCCTCTGATGACGGAGCCGGCTTCAACAACTGCATTAATGGCTCAGGTGTCATTGACCGCTGCTCCTTCTCAGGAAACATCAATACCAATAACGGTGCAGGCTTGAGTAACTTCGGCACCTTCACGGTTACGAATAGCGTCTTTTTCAACAACCAAGCGGTCAATGAAGATGATGATGGCACCGGCCCTCTTCCTACTAGGAATGGCGGAGCTATTTTCAACAATGGTAATTTAACCCTGGTGAGTTCCACCCTCTTTGACAATGTATCAGGAGTAAGTGGCGGAGCTATCTACAACCGTGGAAACCTCGAGCTCGTGAACTGCACTCTCTCTGGTAATACCAGTGCTCGCGGAGCCGCGATCAGCAGCCGTTCTGGAGTGCAATTAGTTCAAACTACGATTGCGAACAACATCGGCACCGAAGGTGGCGGCGGCCTCTTTTTTCAAGATTTTGGAAATCTCCGTGTTTCTAACTCCATTATCGCCAACAACACCACGCCCCAAGTTGAATTAGCTGCGAATCTCGTAAATAACACAGGCGGCTTTTTCCTCTTCATCGATGGCCCGAGTATCTTCAGCGATGATTCCATCACCTCTGTTCCCAACTTCAACAACCCCTTCTTTTTCCGCACCAACGTCGACCCTCTCCTAGGACCTCTTCAAGACAACGGTGGCCCCGTCCCCACCCACGCTCTACTCCCAGACTCTCCCGCGATCGATAGTGGAAGTAACTTCGGAATCAACAGCAATTCTCCTGTTACTATCGAGACCGATTCTCGTGGCGCTCCTCGCATCTTCGGGTTCTTCGCCGACGCAGAGGAAGACACGGTTGATATTGGTTCTTTTGAAGCAATCCCTATCACTGTGGATAGCGACGGTGATGGAGTTCCTAACGATACTGATGCCTTCCCCGAAGATCCCAACGAAAGCGTCGATACCGACGGGGATGGCTTTGGAGATAACTCCGACCCCGACCCGAACGATCCGAACGTGCCAGCTCTTGGCGCCGAGCTTCTCATCAACGGAAGCTTTGAAGACACCGCCATCATTCCCACCACTTTTGTGCAACTGCCCGCTAATCAAGTGCCAGGTTGGGATGGCAACGGAAACAGCTTCGAATTCTGGGCTAACGGGTTCTTAGGTTTTGAATCCCTCGATGGCGAACAATTTGCCGAGCTCAACGCGCAGACATGGCAACAAACGGTTAACACCACTCCCGGAAGCACCCTCTTATGGTCCTTCTATCATCGCGGTCGACGCACAACTGACACCATGACCATTTCTCTCGGAGCTCCTGGCTCCGAACAGGTGATCGAAACCGTCAGCACCTCACCTGAGGAATGGGTACAATACCAAGGATTCTACG
>CAZUEC010000421.1:0-2258 GCA_964618865.1 uncultured Roseibacillus sp.
ACTCGGAGGCCTGCAAATAGGCGCCGCCCCTGCCGGCGACGAGATCACCTCGCCCATGGTCGGAACCTTCTACACCAAGCCTTCTCCCGAATCCCCACCCTTCACCGAAGTCGGCACTGTCGTCAGCGAAGGCCAAACCCTCTGCATTATCGAAGCCATGAAAGTCATGAACGAAATCACGGCCGAACGCTCCGGTACCATCACCGAAATTTGCGTAGAAGACGCCAGCGCCGTCCAATTCGGTGATCCTCTCTTCCGCATCAAATAACGTCGCCACTACTATGTTTTCCAAAGTTCTCGTCGCGAACCGCGGGGAAATCGCCTTACGCGTGATCCGAGCTTGTCGCGAACTCGGAGTCGCCTCCGTCGCCGTCTACTCCGAAGCGGATGTCGATTCCATGCACGTCCAATTGGCCGATGAAGCCGTCTGCATCGGAGGAGCCTCCAGCAAAGACAGCTACCTCAAACCCGACCGCATTCTCGCCGCCGCCGAAGTCACCGAAGCCGACGCCATTCACCCAGGCTACGGATTTCTCTCCGAAAACCCCCGCTTCGCAGAAATCTGCGCCAGCTGTAACGTCAAATTTATCGGCCCCTCCGCAGAAGTCATTCGCAACATGGGCGACAAAGACACCGCCCGCAAAACCGCCGCCAAGCACGGCGTCCCCGCCACTCCCGGCACCGGACTCCTCGCCTCTGCCGAAGAAGGCCTTGCCGAAGCCAAAAAAATTGGCTTCCCCGTCATGGTCAAAGCCACCGCTGGAGGAGGCGGCCGCGGAATGCGACCCGTCTTCAAAGAAGAAGACTTCATCAACCTATTTCAAGCAGCCAGCAACGAAGCAATCGCCTGCTTTGGCAACGGAGCCTGCTACCTTGAAAAACTCGTCCTCAATCCTCACCACATCGAATTCCAAGTCATGGGTGATAGCCACGGCAACTTCATCCACTTAGGTGAACGCGATTGCTCAATGCAACGACGCAACCAGAAAATCATCGAAGAATGCCCCAGCCCCCTTCTCTCGCCAGAACTCCGCAAGCGCATGGGCAAAGCCTCCGTCGACCTCATCTCCGCCATCAATTACCAAAACGCCGGCACCATCGAATATCTCGTCGATGAGAATGAGAACTTCTACTTCATGGAGATGAATACTCGCATTCAAGTCGAGCATCCCGTCACCGAAGAAGTCATGGGCTGCGAACTCATCAAAGAACAAATTCGCATCGCCGCAGGCGAAGAACTCTCCTCCCACATTCGCAACGCCACCCCTAGAGGTCACTCCATCGAATGCCGCATCAACGCAGAAGATCCTTACAACGGATTCCGCCCCAGCCCCGGAACCATCGACCTTTGGTATGCCCCCGGCGGAAAAGGAGTGCGCGTCGATACCCACGTCTACTCCGGCTACACCGTCCCCCCTCATTACGATTCCATGATCGCAAAACTCATTGTCACCAGCGCCTCCCGCAGCTTGGCAATAGCCCGCATGAAACGAGCACTTGGCGAATTCATGATTTCAGGCATCAAAACCACCATCCCCTTCCAACAGGAAATCATCGACCACCCCGACTTCATTAACGGAACCTACGACATCGGCTGGGTAGAACGCTTCCTAGAAGAAAAAGAAATCTAAAATGGCGAACAATTGGAGAGAGGCAAAACTCTATGGCATTGTTGACTTAGGCTACGTTCCTATTGACCGCCTCTCCGAAGTCACCCATCAGCTCATTGCCGGAGGATCAGGCCTGATTCAACTCCGAGCAAAAGGACACCCAAAAAGCCAAATCCTAACATGGGCTCAAGAACTTCTACCCATCTGCCAAAAAGCAAACATCCCCTTCATCATCAACGACCATATCGATATCGCCGTCACCATTGATGCCGACGGCGTCCACCTGGGTCAAGACGACGGCTCTCTCAAAGAAGCCAGAGCACAATTCTCATCTCCAAAAATTGTCGGACGATCCACTCACACTCCCGAACAAGCCAAAGCAGCCCTCGAAGAAAAAGCCGACTACATTGGCTTTGGCCCCCTCTTTCCCACACCCACCAAACAAGGAAGAGCAGGCATTGGCCTAGCAAATGTTCCTACCGTCATGCAAACAGTCGGAACAAAAATTCCCGTCTTTTGCATTGGAGGAATCAAAAGAGAAAACCTCCCCAACGTCACCGCTGCTGGAGCGAAACGAGTCGTCATCGTCTCCGATCTTCTCCTCTCACAAAAAATCGAAGACGCTTGCCAAGAAGCAATCGCAAATCT
>CAZUEC010000422.1:0-2254 GCA_964618865.1 uncultured Roseibacillus sp.
GAATTAAGCAACTCCCCTCGTTCCGCATTCTTCAACTGGTCCACTCCAATCGCCCGCTCAAGCGTAAATTTACCAGAACGAGTTCTCCGCAGCGCACTCAAATGCCCACCACAACCTAACCTCGCGCCAATATCATGGGCATAAGTCCGCACATAAAACCCCTTTGAGCACTGCACCACAAAATCCACTTCTGGAATCGCAATCCGAGTAAGCTCGTACCCCGTCACATAAATCGCCCGCGGCTCTCTCACCACCTCCTTACCCTGACGGGCCAACTTATACAACGGCACCCCATCCTTCTTAATCGCCGACACCATCGGCGGAATCTGTTCAAAGTCCCCCGTAAACTGCTCAAACGCTTCCCGCACCTGCTCCTCACTGACTTCATCGTAAGGCTTCTCTTCTATAATTTCTCCCTTCGCATCTTGCGTAGTCGTAGTCGCCCCGAGTGACAAAGTCCCCACATATTCCTTATCCTCACTCATCAATAAATCTTGGATCTTAGTCGCCTTTCCAACCACCAACATCAATAAGCCCGTCGCCATCGGATCCAAAGTTCCACAGTGACCAATCTTCTTAATACCCAGCGAACGTCGTGCAATCGCAACCACATCGTGCGAAGTCATATCCTGCGCCTTATCTACCAGCAATACCCCACTTGGGATTTGTTCATTTTGATTCATCTTGTCTCAAAAAATTTCCTTCTAACCATCCGCCTCACCTAGAGCCTTAATCACCTTCTCACGAACCTCCTCAATTGCCCCCTCCAAACGAGCACCCGCCGCCAAAACATGCCCTCCTCCTCCGAACAAAGCACAAACCTCACTCACATTAACTGATTCCGACTTCGAACGCGTCGAAACTCGAATCGAACCATCAATTTCCTCAAAAAAGACACACGCCACCGCCTCATCAATCCCCCGCATCACATCAACCAAACCTTCACTATCTCCCGGCTGATAACCCACCGCCTCCTTCATCGCCCTTGTCAGACTCCACCACACCAAACGCCCATCTTCGCTACGCTCCAAAGTTTCTAACAACATCCCCAAAAGCGCAACTCGGCGAAAAGGAAAATTCTGATACGTCAGCCGATTCACCTCCGCAACATCCAGCCCAGCCCTCAAAAGATGAGCCACCATCTCATGAGTACGCGCAGTCGTATTTGCATACTGAAAAGACCCCGTATCCGTCGACACCCCCACATAGAGAGCCTGCCGTGCAACCGCCGGAATCTCCCACCCACCCAACTGAGCGAGTTCCCAAACCATCTGCGCCGTCGCCGGAGCCTCCGCATCAACCCACACATGATCCCCATAACACTCATTTGTAATATGATGATCAATGGTCACCTGCTGCGCCCCTTCCGCAATCACCCCCAACACCAAATCACCCAAACGCTCCTGATTAGCAGTATCAAGCGCCACAAACACCTCCGCCTCAATCGCCTCCTCGCCTTCCACCTTCCGAATGCGCTCCTCCCCCTTCTCCTCCAAAAAAGCCAGATTCCCAGGCACCCCGTCCTGATGTCGATAATGCACCGTCTTCCCCAAAGCCTCCAAAATCAACCCCAACCCAAGCATCGACCCAATCGCATCCCCATCCGGTCGCAGATGACTCGACAACAAAAACGACCCATTCTCCTCAAAAAGGGTAACCAACTCAGCAGGGGAAATCGCTCGCAACATCAAAGAGCGCAAATCCTCACCACAGGTCCCCTGAACACGCAAGAACGGAACGAAAGATTTCCCATCCTCCCTATTCACCCCCTCAAAACGGCCCCACCCCCTCCTTTTTTCCAAAAACTCCCCCGAAATTATCAATTTCAGGCTTTCCGTAAGCCTCAATTTCCCTAGGCTTCGAAGCCCATGAAGGTTGCACACTCCTTCTATCGGATCATTTTCTTAAGCCTGCTTCCCCTACTTGCCTGTTGGGGACAAGAAGCCCTTGAGAACACTGATCCCTCCACACTCGATCCCTCCGACGTCTACTTCCAATCCTGGATGGCTCTCAGAGATGCTGACGAACATCAGAAAAAAGAAGAATTTGAGCGAGCCTTCGAAGCCGCCACTCGCTCCAAACGACTCACCGATACCGTCACCCTCTACCACCCGCAGTGGAAACCCCACCTCGTCACCCGAAAACGAAAAGAAGTAGTCTCCAAACTAGAAAAACTCGCAACTTTACTCCCCAACCAAGCAGCCTCCGCATTGCCACTCTACCAAAGAAATCATTCCACTCCCCAAAACCCCAC
>CAZUEC010000423.1:0-2221 GCA_964618865.1 uncultured Roseibacillus sp.
GCTTTCCTCTCTTTTGTTTTCACTGTTCTGAACCGCCTCGCAAGCGCAACCTCGTTCGCACAACATCAGAAGAAAGATCCCCTAAAAAAACCAACCCCGCACCCAAAAAAATCCATACCAACAGTTCATCATAAAAAAAACTCACCCTTGCCTCCGAAATTAAAAACCCCAACGAACCCACCCCCAACATTCCCAGAATCGTGGCTTCTCGAATGCAAGTCTCCCACCGGTAAAAAAGAAAAAGCACCATCCGATTCAATCCCTCTGGCAAAAGCACTCCCAAAAAAGTAGCCGTGCGACTCCCGCCAGCCGCCAGCATCACTTGCGCCGCATCGCTCTTATGATTATCGACCACCTCACTACCAAGTCGGGAAAGAATCCCACCATTATGCACTGCCAGAGCCAAAATCAGAGCCCACATCGTCGGCCCAAAAACCTGCAACAACAAAAAAGCTAAAAGATACTCCGGAGCCGATCGCCCAAGAACAGCTAAGAAACGAAGCAGCTTCCCAAGAACCACCTGCACAACACCTCGGTCCAAAAAAACCTCCCGAGGATTCGGAACCGACAAAGTACGCGCACTCAACACCAACCCCAACAAAGCCATCGCCCCCGCCAAGAGCACCGACGCCGTTCCCAAATGAAAGGTCAACCACAGCGCCTCCCTTCCCTTCTCCACCCACAAGTGAAGCAACCACCCCCACAACTGACTCCAATCTCCTGACTCCTGCACTGGATAAGGAACCAACTCTCCTCCAAATCGCTGTAAATTTTCCCATCGTTGCGTAAACGACAACCCCGAACCCCAATCACTATCTAACAGCCAAGCCAACAAAACCAGTCCCACAATTCCGCCCCCCGTCACTTGTAAAAAACGAGACCGTCCTCGCTGCCTCCAAAGCTGCACAAGACTCTTCTCCTCAACAGACCTTCCCCTCGAAGGCACCCCCTGCGTCAACTTACGACGAATCTGACCCCCCCACCATTCAAAGAACAAAACCAAAGCCAGAAGAACATAAATCAAAGTCCAAATTTCATGATAATGACCATCATGAAAGGCATTTCTGATTTCATAACCAAGAGTAGGCACCCCCACAAACCCGAGCACTGCAGACGAACGAATCGCACACTCCAAACGATACATCGTGTATGTTAAAAGATCAGGCAACGCCTCAATCGCAGTTCCCAAAAAAGCCGCAAAGCCTCTTCCTCCCGAAGCTTTCATAACCTCCGTC
This sequence comes from uncultured Roseibacillus sp., assembly GCA_964618865.1. Lineage (GTDB taxonomy): Bacteria > Verrucomicrobiota > Verrucomicrobiia > Verrucomicrobiales > Akkermansiaceae > Roseibacillus. Next base: position 1,236 of record CAZUEC010000423.1, read on the forward strand.
ACTCCCTGATCCGCTTCATCTAACAATTCTGAAAAAACTTTCGCAAGCGTTCCTCCAAAAGGCAAAGCCATCGCTAAAATTGCCGCCATTGGAGAAGTTCCCATTGCCGCTAAAAGTAGAATCGCCCAAATCAACTCATGCACTGAACGTAAAGCCACTGCCATCAAACGAATCAAAATCCGCAAACACTGCAGCCCACGACTACGACCCACCCACCAAGCTCGCGACCCTAAAATCCCCCCTCCAATCCCAACAATCAAAGCCACACTCATCGCCATCACCGCATACTTCAAAGTCAGCCACGTCGCTCCAACCACTTTTTGAAAGAAGCTTTCTCCCACCCCTCGAATCGCTAAATCTTCATAATTCCACGCAGGCTGAAATGCAGCCGCAAGAAACTCCCCCGCCAAACGTCTTCCCCCCTCCGACGGCATCAACTCTCGCCAACCCACCTCCAACACCCAAAAACTCAGAATAAACAAACCTAGGCTTCCCCAAAAAAACCAGCGCCGCCTCATAACTTCTGCCCTTCCTCCCGATAAAGAGCCCTCACCTCTTCCTCATCCACCACCCCATCAAAGACCACTTTTCCCGCCCGCAATCCAATCATGCGATCAAAGAATTGCCTCGCCAATCCAACATCATGAAGACTCATCACCAAAGTCGCCCCCTCTTCCTTCGCAAGGGAAGTCATCAAAGTCACTAAATCCCGCGCCCGCTCCGGATCCACCGCACTCACCGGCTCATCCGCCAAGATCGCCTGAGGACGCTGATACAATGCCCGCGCAATGGCAACCCGCTGCTGTTGACCTCCTGAAAGATATCCCACTCGCTCAAAGACCTTTTCCTCAATCCCTACTCGACCCAAAAGCTGATGAATCTCTTTCTTCTCCTCTCCACTCATCAAAAGAAAACTCCGCAGTAAACCCCAGAACCCCTTTTGCGCCACCTGCCCACACGCCACATTCTGATTCACTCGCAAACTA
>CAZUEC010000424.1:0-2216 GCA_964618865.1 uncultured Roseibacillus sp.
TCGAGAAGGTTCTCGACGAGATCGCTCTCAAGAGAGAAGTAGACAGCACCTTTTTGGTTCCCAGAAATTCCGATGACACCTGTGTAATCGAAGTATTTCAGAGAGTTGATAAGGTAGGGTGGAGAGGTCTCTGGCTCAACGGATGTTGAGGATGTGAAATAATTTTTAACGGCCCAGATGAAGTGTTTCACCATGTCTTCGTTGATCTTTCGTTCTCTCATATTCTTGGTTAGGCGCTTGGTTTGGTGAGAGAGTGTGAATTGAGCTGGGTTGGCCCGGTCTGGGGGGCTAGCGGAGGTGGAGGAGGTGGGGCTATCGCGGGAGCGGAATGTGGATTGGGTGGTGCAACGTAGCCTGAAGGATATTGTTGTGGAGTTGGTGCAATCGGTTGATTTGTGGGTTGCACAAGAGTTGGTTGAGTTTTGAGGCGGCCCGTATTTTGCTGGGCACGCTCTAGAATGGTGCGTTTTTGGGTTTGTTCAGCGGATACCGTAGTTGGGCTTGAGGATGAGATCTGCTCAAGAACGAGGTCATCGAGAGCTTCGCGTAAATCTTCGTCTGAGAAGGGTTTGCAAATGAACTGATCGGCTCCGCGTTTGAGTGCTTCAATGGCGGTGTGATGATCTGCGAGGGCTGAGATGACGAGGATTTTACTGTTGGTGTTGTATTCCAACATCTCGGTCAGAGCTGCAAGTCCATCCATGTAGGGCATGGTGATATCGAGGGTGACAACATCAGGCTCAAATTCTTTGTAGATGGAGACTGCCAACAGTCCGTCTGCAGCGGTGCGGATTTCAGTGAATTTTTGCTTGCTGTAAGCAGCTTCAATAGAGCGTCGTACGAGAGCTGAGTCGTCAACGATGAGAAGTTTCATAGAGTGTTTTATGTGTGGTTAGAGATAACTTTTTTGGATCAAGGTATTCAGTGAATTTTCACTTGGAAGTCACACGCTATTAACGAAATCTAGTCCTAAGATATTTTATGCTTTTTTCATGAATTGTGCTCATTTCTGGGTGGCTGCTTTTTCTGCTAGGATGTGGAGTCAATGGAAAGGTGATTTAGAGGGGGGGTGGTCATTCGGTTTCATGTGATTGAATTCATGAAAGTAGTTCATTGTTATTTGTGGCTACAAAAAAGCCGGAGCATTTGCTCCGGCTTTTTTGAGTTGAGTTGATGTGATTGGTCTAACCACCACCGGAATTGGCGAGGGCTTTGTCTTCTTCTGGGAGGAAGGGAGCAAAGCGGCCTTTTTCGATTGATTTCATGTAGGCCTCTTGAGGGGAGATCATGCCTTGTTGGAGTTTTTCCCAGATGGCGTCGTCCATAAATTGCATCCCTTGTGCTTTACCTCCGACAATGACGTCGACGAGCTTTTGAGTGGCACCTTCACGAATGATCGCAGAGACGGCTGGGGTGGCGAAGAGGATCTCGTTCACGGCGACACGACCAGGTTGGTCGGCGCGTTTACAGAGGAGCTGCGCGACAACTCCACGGAGGGAGGCTGCTAACATGGTGCGCACTTGTGACTGTTGATCGGCTGGGAAGACGTCGATGATTCGATCGACGGTTTTCCGCGCGTTGTTGGTGTGAAGGGTGCCGAAGACGAGGAGTCCGGTTTCCGCCGCCGTGAGCGCTAGGGAAATGGTTTCAAGGTCTCGCATTTCTCCCACGAGGACAATGTCGGCGTCTTCTCTGAGACAGGCACGAAGGCCGTCGGAGAATTCGGGAGTCTGGATGGGGACTTCACGCTGAGTGATGATGGATTTCTTACTGCTGTGGACGAATTCAATCGGTTCTTCAATGGTGATGATGTGCCGGTTGAAGTTGGTGTTGATGTAGTCGATGAGAGCGGCAAGTGAGGTGGACTTTCCGGATCCAGTAGGACCTGTGACAAGTACGAGACCGGAACGCATGTGGCCAAATTCTTTGATCACAAGTGGGAGGTTCAAGTCCTCAAGGGAGGCGATTTCGGTTGGGATAAGTCTGAAGACAGCTCCAAGGCCGAATTGCTGCTTCATGAAGTTACAGCGGAAGCGTGAGTTGGCATCCATCTCATAGGCAAAGTCCAAGTCACCGGTTTTGAGGTAGGTCTCAAAGGCATCTGGGTCGCAGATTTCGGCGAGGAGGTCTTGGAATTCTTGGCCAGCTAGGATGGGTTCATCTGGGATTGCGGAAACGCCGCCGTGAACGCGCACTTTCGGAGGTGAGCCTTCAGC
>CAZUEC010000425.1:0-2214 GCA_964618865.1 uncultured Roseibacillus sp.
TCAAGAAATTCTCTCTCGGCGATAAACGAACGAACTTTTGGAAAACGGTCTAAAAAGAAGACTGGTTGAAATTTCCCAATGACGGCGTTGCTCCTCAGTCATTGATTCCCCGCCTTGGCTTAGGCGATGGCGGGTAGGCGACTAGTTCCTTCGTTACGTCTTGTTCTTGAAAAATTTGACCTCGGTCATTTCGGCATTCTCAACTGGAAAACGGTCTAGAGACAAATTCGCCGGAAGAGTTCATCAAGGGGGAGTTGCAGCCCGATGTAAAAGTCTCCGAATTCACCATAGCGAGCAGAGACATCGTCGAAGCGCATTTCGTAAACGATGGCCTTAATTTGGTAGGTGTCGTGTGCGAGTAGGGTGACGCCCCATTCGTGCTCATCGAGTCCGGTTGATCCCGAGATGAGTTGGAGGATTTTACCCGCGTACTTTCGCCCGGTTGTGGCGTGGCCTTTCATGAGCTGGCGTCGTTCATCATATTCGGTGCCATACCAGTTGTAGTCAGGATGGCTTCCGCGTCGTTTGGACATGGGATAGAAGCAGACGACTGGCCAGTCTGGGAGGACGGGGTAGAGTCTGTGCTGAGAGTATTTAGCCATTCTTTCGTCAAATTCTTTGAGGGCGGCTTCGTATTCTTCGCTTCCTTCTTTGAGTCCTTTTTCTTGTCGCAAGGTTTCGGCGGCATATTGTTCGCGAGTGGTGGTGTACTCGGAGCGTTCGGTTTGCGAGAGGTAGGAGTAAGTTGGGGCGAGGACCTCTGGTCCAAGAGAGAGGGTGAGTCGTTTTTCGAAGTGGGTGGCTGCTACTAAATCTGGGGTGATAAGCATGAAGCCAAGATCTGCTTTCGGGGTGGTGACTGCGAAGGCGAGAAGTTGGGTTTCGGGAAAGGAGCGAATTTCTTGAATCAGCTCGGTAAGTTTGGTTTTGGCTTCTCTTTGCTCATCTCGAGAGAGGGTGGACCATTGTGAGTGATCAATCTGATAGTAGAGATGGAGGACGTGCCAACCTTCTTCGGGACGGATGTTCGGGGCTTGCTTGGCTTCGGTCATGATTTGTCGTTTCGAATTGCGGAAATGGGAATGGTGATAAATTGTTTAAATTCGCTCCCATTTTCTGATTCATAGATGACGATTTCCCATTGGAAATTATCGTCGGCAAGGTAGGCGATGAGTTCGCCAGAATTTTGGAAGCCGGTGGTGGCGTGGATGGTCGCAGAGTTTCCTTTGATGGTGACGGTGTTGATTTCAGAAGGGAGGAAGTTTTGACCAGACATTCTTACGGTGGAAGAGTCTCCGACTGAGCGTCCTTCTTCATCTCGAAAAAGAAAGCGAAGCGCTTTGGCTTTGGAGCTGGCGTCTAATTGGATTTTGACTTCGGGAAGGAGGTTGATGGTTTCGGAAACGCCCTTGTCTTTGTTTGCTCCTTCGAAGATAGATTTTCGCCAGTAAGTTTGCACTTGTGCGAGAGCTGCAGAATCCCCTTTGAGAGGGAATTTTAATTTCGAGATTTGAATGGTGTTTGGGATGTTGTTGTAGAAAACCTGTATCGACCAGAAGGCTGCGACGATGAGAATGAGGATGAGGAGTCCGGAGGAGATTTGCTCGAGTAACGAGAGGGATTTGAGTCGTTCCTTAATGGTATTTAGGATGGATTTTATGTTTGATGACTGAGCAGGAGAGGTGCCAACGGGGGGGGCGGTGTGTTGGTGAAGGGGTTCTTCTTCAGGTTGCGTAGTCACTGAGTCGGTGGGGAGTGCTCCGTTGTCTGGTTTGTCGATTTCTTTTTCGAGGTCTAACTCTTGAAGATCAGATTGTTCTTCGTAGTACTTCTCAAGTTTCTCAAGTGCATTTTGACCGGTAATGGGATCTTTGGATTGCCACATTTGGCTCTTCGCTGTGTTCGCGGGTGAGTTGCTTTGTGTTTCCGAGGCTTGCGGCTCTTCGTTTGATTTTTGAGTGACGAAGGAACTGTTACTTTCGAGTTGGCGCGGAGTGCGCATTTGCTTTTTGTTGGCGCCGGATGGTAAGGTGTCGCGGTTTTCTGCCGAGGAGTCGGATTCGATTTCGAGTGAATCTTCGAGTTCAATTTCGAGTTCAATTTCTAGTTCGTCATCTATCGCCGGTGGGGAGGTTTGAGGGGGAGTTTGTGGTGGTGAGTTCTTTTGAGGAGCTTGTTCTTTCGAGAGAGGGGTGGGCTCGGTGGGCTCGGTGG
>CAZUEC010000426.1:0-2212 GCA_964618865.1 uncultured Roseibacillus sp.
ATTTTTCAAAAGTCTATTCGTCTATCGAGTTTTTTAAAGGTTTGAAAGTCAGCTTGCTACGAAAGGAAATGGTCAAATTCCGGAGAGAATTTCTCGATGGCAGCGTTGCTCGGCGGTCATTGGTCCCGACCAACTCCCTTCTCGCGCCTTGCCCTCAAGAAATTCTCTCTCGGCGATAAACGAACGAACTTTTGGAAAACGGTCTAAATTCCTAATCTTGCTCTTTTCGATCATCGAAGAGTGATTTCTCTATTTAGGTGATTTGTTTTTGCGAAAGAGGAGCTGCGTGCCCCCCCCGAGGGCGGATGGGAGCTGCTTTGGGAGAAGAACATGTTCTTTTGACCGTGAAATCATTCTTTTTTCTGAAATATAGCTCTGGGGGGGCGGATCTTTTCCTTTTTTGTTTTGAATGAAGGTCGGGATCCACTGTTTTTTTTGTAAAGCAAGCTAAAAGTGATTAAATTAAGTCATTTTAAAGCTTAACCTTTTCTAAATATTATTTATGATAAGGTATCTATAAAGCCTAATTATTATGTCTCGAAAATTGTTTATTCCGCCAACACCCGAGGAGCTTGATGCTTCGCTACCATCTTACTTGGTTATTACGATGCTATCGAAAGATAAGAGGAGTGCTTGTTTCTATGGGATGGATGAAGCGAGAAATTTACCTGTCGTGATTAAAGTTTTCCCGAAGAGTCTTGGGGCGGATCCTTCATTTTTAGACGCTTTCAATTCTCAGCTCGAAGCGATTAAGCAATTGAGCCATGACAACCTCATTTCTGTTTATGAGTTTGGGCTAGTCGATGAAATGCCTTTTGTTGTGACGGAGTATATGGAGGGAAATCCACTTGAGCGGTCAACCAAAGGAGAAACGATTGAGCCTGAGCAGGCTGTTCGTATTATTCTTGGGTTAGCCCAAGGTCTCGCTCACGCCCACGAGAGGGGGATTCTTCATACGGATATCAATCCCGACAAGATATTTTTAAATCAGGACGCTAAGCCATTTCTTACGGACTTTGGATATTATGAGAAAGTGCGCGTGTCGAAAGTGCAGCCAGATTATGGTTCTTCCGGTTATGCTGCTCGGGAGACGCTTTCTGGACAGATAGATCAGCGGGCCGATATTTATTCGTTAGGAGTTGTTTTTTATGAACTTCTTACTGGAGGGGTTCCTAAATTACCTTACCAAGCCCCTTCTGAACAGGTATCCTGCGGCACTCATTTCGATCATTTTCTCGTCAAGGCGCTTCATCCTGAGGCTGCTCAGCGACATCGTTCTATTACAGAATTTGTGACTGAGTTATCAGAAATTTTCAACCAATCCTTAGTTGTGTCTCAGCCTCAAGTTCAGCCTGCTATTTCATTAATGCAAGCGACTTCAAGTAAGACGGAGTCGGCTGTTTATTCGGAGAAGCCTTTGCTAATAGGCCTCATTTCGGCTGCGGTAGCGGCGATCCTGGTTTGGATGGCTCTGATTTATGTTTGTAATCGGTCTACTCAAGAAGATTTGACGAGCATTGTCTCGCATCAATCTTCCGCAAGATTTGATTCCGAAGAAAAAGAGTGAAGTGAGGGTTTTGTTAGACCTTTTTTCAGTTGAAGCCAACAACGAGGATGTGATCAAGTAAGCTCTGCGAGGCTTTTTTTCAGAGAAAGGACGATTAGTTCTCGATTACCACACGGAAGAATTCTTGTTCGTTCACAGGGTTGAGAGGGAGGTTGGGAGTGGTGGTCGTAGCTGTTCCGCTGTCTCCTTGAATAAAGGTGTATTCATCGATGTCAACCCAGTCAGAGGGGAGAAGGGTAGAACTCCGCTGGATGCTGTAGAGTCGAGTGTCATCGGATTCGAAGGTGAGATTGAAAAATGAATTCTGAGTGTCGAACAATTGGTCGGAAATCTGGAAGTCAGTGACCTCATTGACGGCAGCGAGGGGTTGCAGTTCGTTGAGGGCAAGGAAGCCATCGGTGATGCTCAACTCGTCGATGCAGCCATCGAAGGCGCTGTCGATGGCAGAAGAAGAATTGAAATGAGCGCCGACGATGACAGGGCCTCCGTTCGTGATTCCGGTGTTATTTGAGGATAGGACATCGACTTGGTCATCCAAGGTGAAGCGGATGGTGTCGGAGACTGGGTCGAGGGCGACGCTAATGTAGGGGGGGGGCGCGAAGGGGTCAGTCCACGCATCTGAACATTTTTTCAAGCTTGAGAACG
>CAZUEC010000427.1:0-2210 GCA_964618865.1 uncultured Roseibacillus sp.
GCTGCTGAGTGAGTCGTTCGGGTTTATCAATAGAATGCGACACAATATTTTGAAACTTCTATCAACTCTTCGCTATCAATCCAGAGAGTTCTCTTTCAGAAAGGTTTGGAAAGAGCTTTTTTTTCCTCAAAAGGCTGTAAGCAATCACTTCTTTTCCAGCTCTCCTATTGACAATCTCTGCAACAATCGCGGCATGAACTTGCTCCCTGACTGCATAACGGTTCACATGCCAGAACTGTCCAGTCTGATATTGATTGTTGAACTCCAGATTCGCATTCAGAGAAAAGAGGGTGTCGTAAGCCCAGCTATCTGCCTCTTTCTCTTTCTTATCTTCCTTTTGATTTTCGTAGTCAGCGAATCCTTCTCCAGGCTTTTCAATATGAAGGAGCAAATGAGCAATCTCATGAAAGAGGATAATCCAAAACTGAGCGTAGGATTTGTATTTGAGACTGTGAATAATCAGCGCCTTGTTGGAAGTCAGCAGACAAGTGCACCCTCTTAACGCTGATTCCTTCATCGCAGGAAGACAAACGAGAGCAACTCCCGCCAGCGCTAACGTTTGTTGGACTTCTTCCGTCACCTGCTCCAGCGGGTGGGCACTCAATTCACGAAGCCTGCTTGCCGCCTTACGGAGTTTATCTCTGCTGTATGGTGCGGTCTTGATTTGGGCCGCCCTATCCTTGCCGAGAGTGGCCCAGATTCCTCCACTCACGAGGTTGGACTTTTGCCCCGTATCTTTAAAGGCCGCCATAAGCTCAAGCTCTTGTTCCATCTTTTTCTCAAATTCGCCCAAATTACTCGTCCGAGACCAACCGCAAAGTTGCGTTCTCTTTTCTTTCGGGCTTGTCGTCTTTGCAACAACTCCGAGCTTCGCCAACTGAGGATAATCAACCAATTTGAGAACTTTCTTTTCCTCTTCATCAGGCTGTCGCTCTTCATTGGGATACGAGACTGCCGGAACGGATTCGCCGAAATCCTTGGCTCGTAAACGCTCGAAGGCTGAAGAGTCCGAGGCAATCACACGAAGAAAGTTGCTCACTGACTGCGAAGGACGTGAGCGCCCACTTGCCCAACGAGAGATATTCTTTTCCCCGTATCCGAAAATCTGAGAAGCCTCCTTTTGAGTCAAACGATACTGAGTCAAGAGCGCTCCAATCTCTTCGGGGCTAATCACATTGAGAGCCTTATTCAGGTAGGCATCAATTTGTTGATGACCTTCGTGAGGCAGCACTTTATCTCCGCAAGTAGCACACTGAGCAATGCACACATCAGGCACCACGAATGCTCCAAGCTCGGGGTGCTCGCCATGATAGTCCTCCCGAGCCGGCTCTAGGATACCATCTGCGCACTCAAAGCAAGGGCGAGGTTCGTTCTGTTGACTGGGTGATAGGTTCATTTCTTTTTTCTACATTGAGATTGTTGGCAGGGTGAGGGCGGTGTCACTCGGATGAACTGCCACCTTGACGAAGAGCGGCTCTCCATTGGGTGAGAGTGTGACGTGCACCTCGATTGCGTCCAAATCGTTATCAGCTGGGTAAGCCAAAACGCATTGGTATCTCTGGTTTTGCCCGGAAAAGGTTTTTTCTTTTAAAAACAGACGGTCTTGCGCCAAGCCTTCCGCAAGGTCTGTGTAGAAGCCTTCTTCACTTAGCTCCCATCGAATCAAATAGCTCATCGAAGAGCTATTGAAATCAAGTCCTCTCCGTGCTGGGTCACGGAGCGCATCTTGAATAGCTGCGCGGATGTCCGCCGAGGCTTTTCGAGGTTCGGTGGGCATAAGTGCGCAAAAGAAGATTCAGTGTTTTTTAGCACCTTGTCAACTTAACTGACGGTCAAAGTGCTTTTTAACACCCTGCATCCACCTCCTATGAGTTTGGCAAAAGCTCGAAACGGACTTGATACCGATAAAAATCGATGTTGGAGACGACTCGGAGGGCTCGCTTGATGCGGAGGTCGTCTTCTAGGGCGATGATGAGGCCGCGCACGGTTTGGTGTTCTTCGGCAATTTCGTCGAGGACGAAGCCCATGTAGCGCTGTATTTGCCCCACGACAGCATCGCTGGCTCGACCTTTTTTAAGTTCGAGCTCTTTCCCGTCTTTGCTGACGGCGAGGAGGTCGATGGGGCCAGTGTCGCTGGAATATTGTTGCCCAGCGATTTCGCCTTCTTCGGTATAGAGGTCGTAATCTTTGCCGAGCGAGGTTTGACTCCA
>CAZUEC010000428.1:0-2207 GCA_964618865.1 uncultured Roseibacillus sp.
CCTCAAGAAATTCTCTCTCGGCGATAAACGAACGAACTTTTGGAAAACGGTCTACGTCGGTTCTCCTTCCCATGCGGCTGCTTATTTGGCTCGGTTGAGAGGCGTTTGTTTTAAGGACGCAATCTTTTTCATTTTGTATTAGACGAATGAGAAAAGGCGATCATGTTAGGGGAATTATGAACATATCTTATTCAGAGCTTCTTGAGAGAGTCGCTGCGGTTCAGGGAGGGGTGTCATTTCAGCCTGCGGACATGTCCGATGGTTTGGCTGGGAAGCAGGTTCCGAATGTGGTCTTGCATGGCTGTTTTTTTTAAGATTGAGAAAGGTGTTCTTTTTGAGGCTAAATCTGACAAGTTGGCCTTAATCTAGCTGTATCAAACAACATGAGGCGTTTTGAGTATGATTCGTGTGGATAGGTTTTAGTTATTAAGTAAAGATGAGTTCAAAGGAAAATAAGGAGAAGTCGATTTCTTTTAGTTGGGGAAACGAGTTGCTCGCTTCGGTGGTGGTTTTTTTGGTGGCGCTTCCGCTGTGTATGGGAATTGCCATTGCTTCGAATGTTCCTCCTGCGTTGGGGCTCATTACGGGGATTGTGGGGGGGCTAGTGGTTGGCTTTTTAGCGGGTGCTCCTCTTCAGGTCAGCGGTCCGGCAGCGGGGTTGGCAGTTTTGGTGCTCGATTATGTGAAGGAATTTGGGGTTGAGGCTCTTGGTTTTGTGGTGTTGGCGTCAGGACTGTTTCAGTTACTCTTTGGTGTTTTAAAATTAGGACGTTGGTTCCGAGCGGTTTCTCCGGCGGTGATTCAAGGGATGTTAGCGGGGATAGGAGCGCTTATTTTGGCGAGTCAATTTCATGTGATGGTGGATGATCTTCCTCGGGAGAATGGAATGATGAATTATCTCACTTTGTGGGAGTCGGTGCAGAAGGGGTTTTTCCCACAAGAGGGGGAGACTTATCATTTGGCGGCTTACGTTGGAGTGGCTTCTATTTTGACTATTGTTCTCTGGAATAAGTTTAAGCCCAAGAAGTTAAAGGCGATCCCGGGACCTCTTTTAGCGGTAGTGGTGGGAACGTTTATGGCGTTTGTCTTTCAGCTCGATATTGTCAAAGTTGAGATTGAGGGACAATTACTTGGGAGTTTGAATGTCCCGAATTTTTCGAATTTGGAGATCTTGGGCAAAGCTTCTTTTTGGGGAACTGCGTTAGGTTTCGCGATCATTGCGAGTGCGGAGACTTTGCTCTGTGCGACGGCGGTGGATCGAATGCATTCTGGAGAGCGTACGAAGTATAATAAAGAGCTGCTAGCGCAAGGGGTCGGAAATACGATTTGTGGGGTTTTCGGGGCGTTGCCAATGACGGGAGTGATTGTGCGTAGTTCTGCGAATTTGGAGGCGGGTGCTAAGACGCGTTATTCGGCAATCTTTCACGGTGCGTGGTTGTTGCTTTTTGTTGCCTTTTTGCCGTTTGTGATTCAGTGGATTCCTCGTTCGTGTTTGGCTGCGATTTTGGTATTCACGGGTTATAAGCTGATCAATCCTGCTGCAATCAAACGATTGGCAGCGGCGGGTTGGATGGAGGTGGTGATTTACTTTGTTACCTTGATTATGATTGTGTGCACTAATCTTCTTGAGGGAGTTTTGATTGGGTTTGGGCTCGCATTGGGGCGCTTGCTCTTCACTTTCCTTCGGCTCGAGATTGTGACCAATACTCGCAATGAGGGAGCTTTGGTCGATGTTGGTTTCAAAGGGGCTGCGACTTTTATCAAGTTGCCTAAAATTGCGGAGGTATTGGAGTCCATTCCTGATGATGTTGAAGTCCATTTCCATATGGGTTCGTTAGCTTATCTCGATCATGCGATCATTGAGTTGATAAACGATTGGGAGGAGCGCCGACCTGGAAAAGTGGTGATGGAGATGGATCAGTTGCGTACGCGTTCTAGAGAGGGTCTTGTTTTACCTGAGGTGAAACTCGGTGGAAGCTAGGCCCTTTTGCAAATGATCTGCCGGAAGGTTGTTTTTTGAGCTGCTCTGAGAAATGGCAACAGAGTTGCGTTCAAAAAGAAGGCTGGTTGAAATTTAGCGATGCTAGTGTTGCTCCTGAGTCATGGGTCTCTGGCCTTCGCCTAGGCTATGGCGGGTAGGCGACCAGTTTCTTGGTTAGACCATTTTTCAAAAGTCTATTGGTCTATCGAGTTTTTTTAAGGTTTGA
>CAZUEC010000429.1:0-2202 GCA_964618865.1 uncultured Roseibacillus sp.
CTCAACACTCAACGTAATCGTCGAAAGCCCCGCATCAATCGCATCCAGAGGCACGGTATAACTCCAACGGAAAGGATTGGTCGTATCCGTCGCAAAAACAGATCCATTAGCCAAAAACTCAACTCGATCAACCCCAGTCCCAGAATCACCCACCAGAACATCCAAAGTAATCGTTTCACCTTCCAAATAACCATCGGCATTGAAAGACGGACTCAACATAAAATTGGCAATCGCAGGCGGAGCCACATCTTCCGTTAAAGTAATCATTACCGAAGAACTTTCCGAAGCCTGCCCCACGGTATCAAATGCGGTCACAGAGAGCTCAAGTGGCTCATTTCCAGTAAATCTTGGTAACCGCAGCGAAGCTTCAAAAGGTGGCCCGCTAAGTGAACGAAACGTATTTCCGTTCAGCGAGAAACGAACCGAACTAACTCCAATATCATCGGACGCCGAAGCCGTAAGAGTCACCAGCGAACTTTCTTCAAATGAAGAACCTTCCCCCGGACTCGTTAGATTCACCACCGGAAGCTCATCAATGGGAACGCTCACCTCCAAGCTGATCACCTCTCCTTGCGAAGCAATCGTTCCTGACTCCTCAACAACAAGATCCAAATTATTTGGATTGGAAACCCGCAGCGTAAAGGCCCCAACAGGCACCCGCACTTGAATCTGCCCCACATCACTTATCAAGCCAACCTGACGAATTGCCCCTGTCACATCCTCCAGAAGCACTTGACTGCCTACAGAAGGAAAACCGTTCACAAAGCGAGCAGTCAAATTAATCGTCCCCACACTCACCAACTGAACATCCGCCGAAACAATCGAATCCGCCGTTACCGCCACAGTCACAACCTCCTCAACATTGGTCTGAGGTTCACTCACTCGAAGCTCAAAGCTCCCCACCGGAACGTCTTCGAAAAGAACTCGTCCGCCACTATCACTTGTGAGACGACGAGAAAATCCGTCTCCGACAAGTAAGACACTCACATTCACTTCCGGACCTCCTGCTCCGTTAGTCACCAGCCCCGAGACACTTCCCGTCGCAGGCAAAACCAAATCACGGTTCATCGTTTGTCCCGCACCCACATTGACCGATCCTCCCGTTGTTAAATTTGTCCCACTCGGTATCTCTAGCGTAGCGGTCACGGTATAGATTCCAGGAAGCAAACCAGTAGCTACATAACTGCCATCAGTATTCGTTCTCACCGAAGCCGAACCAATCAAACCACCGCCCTCTACCGTAACGAGAGCTCCCCCCACCACTTCGCCCGCCTCACGACGAACAACTCCCGTAATCAAACCCGTAGTACCAAAGACAACATCTTGCAAAGTAGATGACTCAACTCCGAACGTTCCCGCAATATCCCCCGAATTCTCATTCGTAATAGGATCCACCGCAGAAACCACAAAAGCTCCTCGTGGAATCAATCTAGTAGCTGCTCCAGCCTGCAAATTCGCATTAAAGGAATACCTCCCATCTCCATCAGCAGAAGTTGAGAACGTTCTCCCATAAAAAGGCAGATTACTCACAAAGCTGAGCTGCGCTCTTGGAATCAATGTCGAAGCATCACCTGCAAACACAGTCCCTTCCACCACTCCATCAAAACTAGGCAACGCAGTCACCGAGCCCACTCCATTTGCAGGCACGGACCAATTCAAAATATCAGCTCTTTCCGATGCACTCATTCCCACTAGCGCCTCTGGAGGCAGACTACTCAATCGCCGAGCTCCTTCAGAAGCATTTAAACGCCCTGTTTGTTGACTCACAAAACGCATCAAAATCACCCGTCCACCCGCAGGAACAGCAACCGCATTCCACTCCGTCTCCAAAACTCCGAACCGATTGGCAAAGTCGACATTAAACTCGAGAACATCCGACGACAACGCGCCCCCTTCTCCGTTCGTGACAACCGCAACCGTTGGGAGATTATTCCCATCGAGGAACGGATCGCCATCCTCATCATCATCAATCGTTACCCACGTATCCGCATTTTCGACAAAGGCGTCCCCACTCGATGTCGTGATCACTCGTGGCTCATTGTCAAAATTAAAGCCATCACGAATTTTCTGAATGAACCGGAAGTGATCTCTCGTTCTCACATTAATCACCTGCTCCACTCCCAGAGGATTTTCAATGATCTCCAGATAACGCGTGAAATAACCATCAAAAGGAACAAAAATTTTGCGACTCACATTTAACCC
>CAZUEC010000430.1:0-2198 GCA_964618865.1 uncultured Roseibacillus sp.
AAAGGAGGCAGGCACGGGTCCAGCAAGAGAAAACTCTCTCTCGGCATCCTGTCCAACTACTATTCTGACGGTCGTATCCAGATGCAATGCCCTCCTCCAGGAGCTATGATTACTGGAATGCTATCCCCTTTCTTCGCTGTTATTTTTTTAACCTGATAGAGTTCCCTACGGGTTTTCTGTGGCTTCAGCTTCGTTTTTGTTGCGCGAGCTTCCCGCTTATTCATTGGCCCAATATACTCATAGTGGGCATCCGGAGCATCTTCATAGAGAGTCACATCATACGTGACTCCCTCTTTGAGAAAATCCAAAGTAACCTTAGTTTCACGGCCCTGCTCATCGGCCAAAGCGCCGACAAACCACTGCTCGCCAGCCTTGCGAGCCAAGGTAACGAACTTCCCTATTTCGGCTTCGAGCACTCTTGTTTCATCCCAGTTCAATGGAAGCTTCCCAATAAACTCAAACAAATCCGCTTTCCGGCGATAGGCATCCGGAATATCCGGAAGAGTCACCAAACCACTTGGGTAGAGGAGACACTGCGCAACCTGAGAAACTACGGTTGAAGGAAGCTGACGATGGCATTTCTCGCGTCCAATGAAGGAATCGAGATCAAACATACCACAGCTCCGGTCGACCGGCCCTGCTGTTCCAAAGACGAAGAGTCCAGTAATCAAACGACTGGGCGTAGCTGCAGGTCGTTGGGCTGAATCAAGCATGCTGTTCACATACTCATAGGACATGATATTGGGGTAAGTGCGGTTTACGCCCGTCGGCTTGGCCGATTCATGCCGAACTAACATGATGCCGTAATCCGCACATTTTTTCACAACCTGAAGGTCAAACTCAATCGACTTGCGATTTTCTGAAGCGCCAAATCCATGCTTGATTCCAACCACTCCCCATTCCCTAAACTTTTGAAAAGTAGCATCCATATCAAAATTTTGGAGAGCCTTAGAGTTGAGATAAAGCCATACCCCTACGTTCTTACTTTTCGCATGCGCGCAGACCTTCTCGATGTCGACTTCCGGAATAGCTGTCTTAGGATCAGAGTTCACATCCCTCTCAGGGCCATACCACTCAGCATCGATCAGAAGGTACTCGACCTCAGCCTCAGCGGCAAAATCAATGAAACGGATGTAGCTCTCAGTATTAATACCATACTCGAATCCATCGTCAGCATGCGCTCCATGTGCTCGCCAGTCCCACATCGTCACTCCGGACCGAATCCATGAGGTATCGTTGAGCTTTGAAGGCTCGTTCAGATTCAAAATCATCGCAGATGAGATCAGCTCAGCCGGTTCCTGCGCCATCGTGATCGTCCGCCATGGGGTAACCCGACCACCAGCCGCCTCGATCTTACTATTGTAAGTCAAGGTCTTGCCATGCAAGCGGACATTCGAAATATCCGATTGCACCACTCCAGCTTCGTGCACCGAAATCATGGCCTGTTCAGAAAGTTTCACTATAAAGGGCGTTCGAATCACCTCTGGCTTAAAATCATATCGAGCATTTTTATTCGGTTTTTCTCCGTTCTGAGAAGGCTCCCACGAGTTCAAATCCACTTCATCCGACACGAGAACTTGCGACAAAGGAAACCAAGCTTTCGGCGTTTCGGAGACAAAGGAAACTTCAGTAGATTCGAACGCGTATCCTTTTTCCTTAAATTGCTTAGTTTTTGGAAGCTGGTAACGAATGGCAATACCATCGTTATAAGCTCTCAGAATAATCGTCTGAGCAGAAGGCTCAACAACCTCCAGCTGGATTTCATTATAATGATCCCGAATCTCACGATTACTGCCCCAGATCGAGGTCCATGTCTTATCCTCTGAGGAGCGACCAATTTTAGTCACCTTCAAAGTCGCTTCGGCATCAGCTTTCAGCCCCAACGCCGACCTAGCAATAATCTCCTTCCCAGACAATTTAACGGAATAGCCCAGATCTCCCTCTTCTGTATTCAATGCGACTTCAATTTTCTGGTTAGGCGATTGCAGAATTTCCGCTGAATCTGCACTCGCAACAGCTACGCTAATAGAGGCTACCAATAATTTCAAAGGCGTCATCGTCTTCTTCATTTGATTCTTCATTTGATTCTTCGCATTGATACTTTGCTTATTTCTCTTTCTTGCTTTTATTTGCCACCTTATTGCGCCCATGTCTGAGGTGGACCCCAAAATTCGGCCAGTTAATTGTCAAACTAAATG
>CAZUEC010000431.1:0-2198 GCA_964618865.1 uncultured Roseibacillus sp.
GCTTTCCAGCGATTGTCGCAATACGAGCGTCGACGAAGATTGGGTTGAGCAAATGGTGCGAGTGCCGCACGATGAATCCGATCAATCGACTCGCAGTTACTTACATTTGTTGCGAGAATCGTCGCAACTGTTCGATGCCGATTCGTTGGGACGCTTGATGCCCAAGGCACGTGTCAAAGAAACTCACGCCGATCTAAGTCTGGAACAATTGGTCAAACAAGACCCGATCGCTGCGACCGAAGCACTGGCTTATGACTTCCTTTCGGCAGGTGGCAAGTACTCTCGGCCCTTCATTACGCTGGCGGTTTACGATGCCGTCAGTGGTGGCGAAGCGACTTTCGCTGGCGGTGCCGAGGTGGTTGCGGAGTATCCCGACCATATTCGACGCACCGCGATGGCGATCGAAACGTTTCACAAGGCGTCGCTGATTCACGATGACATCGAAGACAATGATCAATTCCGTTATGGCGATGAAACGTTGCACGTGAAGTACGGTATACCGACGGGGATCAACGTTGGTGACTACATGATCGGACTTGGCTATCGGATGGTCAGTGGCGTTCGAAAGGAGTTAGGCGCTGAAGCGGCTGCCGACATTCTGGAGTGCTTGGCGTCGGCGCATCAGCGATTGGCTGAAGGGCAGGGGGCGGAGTTGATGTGGCGAGACGGAGGTGATCGAGCATTGAAGCCGATCGATGCGTTGAAGATCTACGCATTGAAAACCGCACCTGCGTTTGAAGCCGCATTTTATAGTGGGCTAAGACTGGCTGGGCCTTGCGAAGAATACGCCGCACCAGTCAAGGCGTTTTCGAGGAACTTGGGAGTTGCATTTCAGATTTTGAACGACCTCAAGGATTGGGAGCGTGATGAAGAAAACAAAAAGTCGATCGGTGCTGATTTGCTGGGTGGCCGCCCAACGTTGTTGTTAGCACTTGCTTTGGAAGGGCTTTCGCCAGAGTTGCGAGAAGAGTTGCTGGGATTGTTGGAGCCAAACCAAAGTCTTTCAGATGAAAAACGTATCTTGCGGGCTAGACATTTGTACTTCGAGGCAGGAGTTTTCGAAAAAGCTTACAAGTTGGTGGACAAGCATCAACAGAAGGCTGAAGAGATTGCCGATGAAATGGAAGTCGATGAACTACGGCGGTTGATGTACTACGTCGTTGATACTGTGTTGGATCGGACGGCGGAAGTTAAGCCCACGATCGATATTCAGCATCTGTCTTTCAATGAGGTGCTGCCGATTGTCAATGGGCAGGGCCCAACCAATGGCCAGCAAATCGACGAAACAAAGCCGTCGGGTTTGCCAGTGATCGATTCACCGGTGGCTGAGCCACTAAATTGATCGCTGAGGGGTGTATTTTTTCGGAACCGAAGCGAAGAGTTTCGGTTTCAAAGGCTGCTGACTTCTCTTGCAGGTACAAGTTTTGGCCTGGCGAACTAGGGTAGATGCAGCGAAGAACTGTTTTAGTGGAAACCGATTGATGCCAGCCGATTCAACTCTTGTCGATCTTAAATCTTTAATGGCATTGTTTTTTGACGACTCATCGTCGTTAGGGACGTTCACGGAAGTGAATGCCGACCAGCTCACGTCACCCGACAAGGAGTTGTTGGCTCACGACAAGCACATGACGGTAACGGTCGAGCGATATCATGGTTGCCCGGTGGATGTGAAAGTGCTTGAGCATCGTACCGATGGTGAACACTATTCGCGGAGGATATTGTTACTGCGACAATCCGATGGAGCCGTGGTGATGTACGGGATTGTTCGGTTGCTATTACCGGCGGTGGCGCAGGTGGTGCGCGAGGAAATTGAATCTCGCGAAATTCCGCTGGGCCGTGTGTTGATCAATCACAACGTGTTGCGAGAAGTAAAGCTGTTGGACTTGTACCGAATCGAATGTGGCGCTGAGTTGGCTCAGCAGTTTGGCTGTGCCGAAGGCGATACTTGCTTTGGCCGAACTGCGATCATCTTGTGCGATGGCAAGCCAGCGATCGAGTTGCTGGAGATCGTGGCGAGTCGCTGAGCTTGCGAACAAAAGGTAGCTACACTCACCAGAGTGTGGAGGGTCAGCTCAAAATCAACGCGCCCTGACGTTAATCATGTTCAGTCCGCGGTCTGGCGACAGCAGCTACCTGAAAATCGGCTTGCGAACAAAAGGTAGCTACACTCACCAGAGTGTGGAGGGTCAGCTCAAAAT
>CAZUEC010000432.1:0-2191 GCA_964618865.1 uncultured Roseibacillus sp.
ATCTTCAACCACGCTCGAGTCATTCGAGCCATGCCCAACACCCCTGCTCTAGTCGGAAAAGGAGCCGCCGCCTTTTCTCCAGGCACCAATGCCACCCAAAAAGACATTGATTTTGTCTCCTGTCTCTTTGGCGGAGTCGGTCAAGTCGTCCAAGTCCCTGAAAAACTCATGGACGCAGTAACCGGACTTTCTGGATCCGGCCCAGCCTTCGTCTACATCCTCATCGAAGCCCTCGCTGACGGCGCAGTAGCCAGTGGCCTCCCTCGTGATAAGGCCATGGAACTCGCAGTCCAAACCGTCCTTGGAGCTGCTACTATGGTCAACGAAACCGGCCTTCACCCCGCCCTCCTCAAAGACATGGTCGCCTCTCCTGGCGGCACCACTATCGCCGGCATCACGGCCTTAGAAGAACACGGCTTCCGCAATGCGACCATCAAAGCCGTTGAAGCCGCCACGCAACGTTCTATTGAATTAGGAAACCCCAAATCCTAACAATTCGAAGAAAGAAGAAAAACCTTCTTCTTAAAACCCAATTGCCTCCACCATTCGAATCGCCTCTCGATTAGGACCAACTTCGTGCACGCGATGAACTAAGCCACCTAACTCCCGCGTCCAAGCCGTCAACCCCACCGTAGGCCAATCCCGGGCTTCGATTTCGGATTCATCTAAGATTTTAGCCAAAAAACTCTTACGCGATAGCCCTATCATCACTGGCCTTCCTCCAATCCCTAATTCTCCCGTTGCTCGTAAAAGAGAAAGATTATCCTCCAGTCTTTTCCCAAACCCAATTCCAGGATCCCAACACAACCTTTCCTTCGAAATCCCAGCTTTCGTTAAAGTCTCTAAACGTTCTCGAAAAAAATTCTGCACCTCCAAAACCACCTCCTCATATTCCGGAGCTGCCTGCATCGTCTTAGGCACACCTTTCATGTGCATCACCACCACTCCACAATCACTCTGCGAACAGACTTCGACCATCGCGGGATCACGCAAACCAGAAATATCATTCACCACCTGTGCACCCTCATTCAAAGCCTGACGTGCCACTTCCGGCTTACAGGTATCAATCGAGAGCGGAACCGTCGTACGAGCCACCAAAGCCCGAACAACCGGAATCACCCTAGCTAATTCTTCTTTCAGAGAAACCGCATCCGATCCCGGCCGAGTCGACTCCCCTCCCACATCGATCATATCAGCCCCCTCGGCAATCAATTGGTCCGCATGCTGAACAGCCGCCTCAACTTGCGAAAAACGCCCCCCATCCGAAAAAGAATCAGGAGTAACATTCAGAATCCCCATCACCAGCGCCCCTGTCTCAAAGTCGTATTCTCGACCCCCAACCTGCCAGTTCACTCCTGTTTTCTTCTTTGACCTCACCTGAAAGTTCTTCTACGTTGATCCCTATGCTGAGGCCATTTATTTCCACAATTCTCGTTGGACTTCTTCAGATTCTGACCCTCTCCACCGCACCAGCAGTGGAAAAAGAAGTCTGGGAAAAAGTGAGTCACAACGTCCGTATCATGCGCCACCGCGATGGCACCAATACCGAATACCGACGCTCCAATGACGAAAAAACACTCGTCAAAAAAAGACTTTCCGGCGTCCGAGGAGGCCGGAATTCGATCCTCACCACCACCGTCTACCGCATGGATAAACGCGGTAACCCACTCTCCTGCAAAATTTTTGACGGCAAAGAAAACCTACTCTTCAAAGTCGGCTATGGATATCACCGCGTCACGGGAAGACTCGTCGCCGAAGACATGTTCGATGCACGCGTCCCTCAAGTTGATCCCAAGACCGGCAAAGAAATTCCCATACGCCGGATGTATTGGTTCTACGATGGCGTAGGCAACGTCACCCAAGCCTTCTCTTTTGCTTGGCGGAAAGGAGAATACGCGGAAGAAATTTACGATAGCCATCGCGATTTCAAATCCAACTTCCCAACCGACAACCCCTTTCGAAACCAATCCACGGCAGGAACTCCGGCGGCCCCGAAGAGCACCGAAACAACCAAAAAAGAAGATTTCGCAGTCCCTCCTCCTCTCCCCCCTCTCCCTTTCGAACAGTAAACTCATCGCACTTTCCGCGTAATCTCACCCCTAACCTCCGTTTTAGAGCCGAGAACAAATCATTCCGAAGACTCTCAACTGAGTCGATCATCACAGTGCTTTTAGACCGTTTTCCAAAAGTT
>CAZUEC010000433.1:0-2191 GCA_964618865.1 uncultured Roseibacillus sp.
TTTTAAGACCTCGCTTGCCAGAGATGGCAGCTCTGGACTATAAAAAGCTCCTGCGCTGATAAAATTTTCTCAGGGGCCTGTAGCTCAGCGGTTAGAGCAGAGGACTCATAATCCTTTGGTCGCGAGTTCGAATCTCGCCGGGCCTACCAAATTACAAGCATTCTGTTTCGGTTCTTTCTTTTCCAAAAGAATCCCTACAGTTGACACAGCACACAGCACACAGCACACGCCTTTCATTATTGGAAATAAAAAAGCAGCGATTCATCTCGCTGCTTTTTTGTGTTTTGATTGGAAGGGTTCTGAGGCAAGAGGGGTTCTCGTTGAGCTTAATTTTTCTTTAATCTGACTGCGCGAAAAGCTCGGATGCATGAGAAGGTGAAAACTCCGCAAATAGCGACCATGAGAATCATGGCGATGGGAGCAAAGCCCAATTCGAATTCCCCTTGAGAAATTTGAGGCAGAAGGCGTCTCAAAGGAACGAGGAAGCCAAGAAGTCCTAAACTGGACGCGAGAGAGGAGCCAAGTTTGAGGTATTTTGGTTTTTGCGCAAAAAGGGAGGACAGAAAAATGAGAAGGCCGAAAAGACTTGGAATGAGTGCGGTGAGGCTCGTTCTACCTCCTCCAAAATAGCCGATGAGACCCAATAGGATAAGGGTGGATCCGGTGATCATTCCTTTGAGGGGCATGTTTTGCATGACGACTGGAACGTTGACCTCTTTCCAGAGTTTGCAAATAATCAGGAGAACTTGAAAAAAGGGTGACAGCCGAGCCCGTTGGCGGCGTTTTCATCTATGTAGAGACACAATGACTAATCTCTTGTTGGAACCGGCCCGCGAAACCGGATGTGAAGACTTGGCTGCGGTTGAGGAAGTTTTGAGCGCTGCTAAGCAAATGCAACGCTCTCAAATTGATGATGTTCTGGATACGGGGGTGATCGATGAGGAGCCTTACATGCAGCGTTTGTGCTCAAATTTGGGGATGGAGTGGTTGGCTGAGATACCTGCGCCAGAGTCTCCGATTGACTTGCGTGAGGTTTGTGGACCACGAGTGGCGCTTGGACATCAGGTTTTACCTGTGGAGGTGTTGGGAGAAGAAGGAGATGAAAGTCTGGTGATGGTGACTTATGATCCTTTTAATCTTTTGGCTAAGCAAGCTGCGGTGCAAGCGATCGAGGTTCCTCTTATTTGGAAGATGGCATCTCGACGGCGAGTGCATGAAGGGTTGCGAAGGCTTTACGGGGTGGGAGCGGATACTTTTGAGCAAATTTTGGAAGGCCGGGATATGGACTTTGAAAATTTGGAGGTCCAAGACGAGGCCAATGTGATCGATGATGATGATACGGAGGCGTCCGTGGTTAAATTTGTGAATCAGATTTTGCGGGAAGCTTTGGATCAAGGAGCGACTGATGTGCACGTGGAGCCACTCTCTAATAACTTACGCATCCGCTACCGTTTGGACGGCCGTTTAATTGATGTTGCGGTACCAGAGCAAATTAAAACACTGCAAAGCTCGGTGATTGCTCGTTTGAAAATTATGTCCCGATTGGATATTGCGGAAAAACGCTTGCCCCAGGATGGACGGATTAATCTTTCTTTGGAAGGGCAGTCTATCGATGTCCGAGTTGCTACGGTTCCTACCGTAGAAGGGGAAAGTGTTAGTTTGCGTCTTTTGAATCAAGAGAAGTTTAATGTTGCGAAGCTAGGAATGGAGTCCTTTGTGTTGGATCGGATTCGGCAACTGCTAGATCTTTCTAATGGGATTATTCTGATCACTGGTCCCACTGGTTCTGGGAAGTCAACTAGTCTCTATTCTTTCCTAAGTGAACTCAATAAATCGGATACTCGCATTGTAACGGTGGAAGATCCGGTGGAAAATAAACTCGATGGCGTGATGCAGATTGCGGTGAAGTCTGAGATTGGTTTGACCTTTGCTAGTGGATTGCGTTCGATTTTGCGGGCTGACCCCAATATTGTGATGTTGGGAGAAATTCGAGATTTGGAGACGGCAGAAATTGCGATTCGAGCTTCGTTAACAGGTCACTTGGTATTCAGTACGTTGCATACCAACGATTCTCTAGGTGGAATTAGTCGTTTGGTTGATATGGGCGTGGAGCCTTTCCTCGTGAGTGCCGCGGTGCGGGCCTTTTTGGCGCAACGATTAGTTCGAAAACTCTGTCAACACTGTCGAATAC
>CAZUEC010000434.1:0-2190 GCA_964618865.1 uncultured Roseibacillus sp.
TCAAACCTTAAAAAAACTCGATAGACGAATAGACTTTTGAAAAATGGTCTAACAACATACACATCCAAGAAATGCGCATCTTCATTCTCTCTCTCACTCTTTCTACCTTCTTAGGTTCCGCAGCAGAACCCAACCTTACCGAAATTTTTGAAACTCAAAATCAAGCTTATCGATCCAAAGTAGAGAAAGTTCTCCCCCAAGCTAATTTTAAAGTACAATGGGCGCAAGAGGATGACGGTTGGATCGTCTCCTTAAAAGAAACACCGGGAAAAGCTTGGGGTGGAAAAATAACCGACGGCCATTACAAAGCCATTCAAGGAGAGCTCAAAGGCAACTTCCTCCCCTCAAAAAAAGACCAGAACCTCACTCTCGAAAATTCGGAAATCACAAGCGTTTCTAAGAACACCTTCGAATCTTACAAACGAATTAACGACACCACCATTGAGATCGCAGGGCAAAGTCACCAGACTCCCAAAGGATGGGTTTGGGAAAAAAACGCCATCATTTCACCCACCGGAAACTGGCTCTGCTTACCTCGCACCAAAGACGTTTCTCTTCGTAAGGTAAGCTATGTGCGCTCCTCGCCCAAAGACCAGTTACAACCAGAATCTTTCCGCAAAACCTATTCCAAACCTGGCGATGAACTTCGCACGCAAGTCCCCGTTATTTTCAGTACCAACAAACAATTCGAGATAGACGCATCCCTCATCGAAAACCCTTTCTCTCTCTCCAAACTTCATTGGCACAGTGAAAGCAAACTTTGGATGGAATACATCGAACGAGGTTTCGGGAAATTTCGGCTTCTCGAGTTAGATACTCAAACCGGAAAAACCCGCATTGTCGCCGAAGAACAATCGGATAAATTTATCCATGTTTATGAAAAATGTGGTTGGTGGAATCTAGGCCAAGGTCAATTGCTGTGGCGCTCGGAGGCAGATGGCTGGAGTCATCTCTATCTCATCGATGAAGAAAGCGGAGAGCGCAAACAACTCACCTCAGGAGAATGGGTAGTGCGGAAGATCAATCGCATTGAGGGGGACGAAGTCTTCTTTCAACTCAGCAATTACTACCCTCAACAAGATCCCTACTATCTACATTCCGCGCGGCTCAATATCAAAACAGGTGCCATGACGATGCTCACGCAAGGAGACGGCACTCATCTTCTCGATTGGTCTCCTGATCGGAACTACTACGTCGACCGCTATTCTCGAGTCGATTCACCACCAGTCTACGAACTGAAAAGAGCGACCGATGGCAAAACGATAGCTGAACTTTGGCAGGTCGAAGAGAAATCCTATCAAAAAAGCAACTATCTTCCTGAACGCTTTATCACCACCGATCGAGAAGGACGTTATCAAATCCATGGAGTGATCTGGAAACCTCAGGATTTCGATTCCTCTAAAAAATACCCCGTGGTGGAAAATATCTATGCCGGTCCTCACGGAGCCTTTGTCCCAAAAACATGGCGAGCCTGGTACGGCCATCGCAGTGAAATGGCCGCAGCCGGTTTTGTAGTCGTCCAGATCGATGGACGTGGAACCAACTTCCGAGGTCAAGAGTTTCAACAATTTGCCTATCAGAATCTACGCGACTCCGGATTCCCTGATCGAATCAAATGGATGCACGAGGCCGCAAAGACCAGACCTTGGATGGATCTCACTCGCGTGGGAATTTATGGCGGTTCTGCCGGCGGGCAAAGCACCTTAGCAGGCCTACTTTGGCATGGCGATTTCTATCAAGCCGGAGTTGCTGATTGCGGATGCCACGACAATCGGATGGATAAAATCTGGTGGAATGAGCAGTGGCTCGATTGGCCGATTGGTGAATGCTATCGCGAGAACTCCAACAGCGAACACGTCTCTCGCTTGAAAGGAAAACTTCTCCTCACTGTTGGCGAAGTCGATACCAATGTCGATCCGAGCTCCACCTATCAAGTAGTGGACGCCCTCATCCGCGCAGATAAGGACTTCGAATTTCTAATGGTCCCAAATGGCGGGCACGGCATCGGAGAAAAACCCTATCTCCGGAGAAGACGAGTACAGTTTTTTCAACGCCACCTCGGTGGAGCCCAGTAAAAAAATCATTTTAGCGCTAGCGAACAAGGAAATACATCACCACCTTCCCCCTTGTTCTTTTTAGGGCTTCCTGAAAAAACCTGAATTGCTCAGTTATGAAAGGATACGAGTATTT
>CAZUEC010000435.1:0-2190 GCA_964618865.1 uncultured Roseibacillus sp.
GGTGAAGTTTTTGGGAAAGGCGTCTGTATTTGTTCTTGCTCTTGTTCTCGCTCAGATGGTGGGTGCGAAGACGCGTGTATGGGTGTTTTGTGGATTAGCGGGTGACGAAGAGCATCGGGAGAAATTTGAGGAACGAATGGGTGAGATCCGTAAGACTTTGCGTTCGCGCTTTGGGGTCGAGGGTGAAGCAGTCAGATTTTATTTTGACGGTAAGGGGGGAGGTTATGAGGGAATTACTAATCGTGAGACGGTTTTAGAAGAACTAGGCAATGTGGCTAATTTTTCTAAGGCTGGTGACGATTGTTGGGTTATTTTGATGGGTCATGCTACGAAGGTGAGAGGGGGAATGCGCTGGAAAATTTGCCAGGGCCAGATTTGGATGCGGGAGAGCTAGGAGAGGTTTTGCGAATGTCGCCTCGTTTGGCTCTTTGGGCTACGATGACAGGTAGTTTTTCTCTTTTGCGTACAGTGGGGGGAGAAGAAAGAATTGTGGTAGTAGCTACGAGCCCAGCTGATCCTGAGAATGAAACTGATTTTCCTGCCGGGCTTGTGAAGGCCTTGAATTCAACTGAAGATAGCAATGGTGATTCGGTGATTGATGTTAGTGAGCTCTTTCTTGCTGCCCGTGAAGAGACGCTCAAAATATATGAGCAATTAGGGGCAGTTGTTAAGGAGTTGTCTTTGTTAGATGGAGATGGAGATGGTCGTGGAACCTCTCGTCCGGCGAAGTTTGATGCGAAAGGAGCAGCTCGCATGGGGTTTAGGTTAAGAAGTTATTTTGACTGAATTTGATTTTTTTAAATTATGGAAAACAATGGGATGAAGGTGACCGAAGCTCGCAAGCGGGTGTTGGGTGAGGTGCATAAAGTGGTTATCGGGCAGGATGAGCCTCTTGATTTGATGTTGTTAGCAATGCTTTGTGGCGGTCACTGTCTTTTAAAAGGGGTTCCAGGAGTGGGTAAAACTCTGATGGCTTCTACATTAGCAGAGGTGCTTCAGCTTGATTTTAATCGGGTGCAATTTACGCCAGATATGATGCCCGCTGATATTACGGGAGGAGAGGTTTTGGAAGAAAATGATGGGAAATGGGATCGACGATTTTTGCCGGGGCCAGTCTTTACTCATTTTCTGTTAGCGGATGAGATCAATCGAACGCCACCTAAAACTCAGGCGGCTCTTTTGCAAGCGATGCAAGAGCGAGAGGTCAGTGTGGGTTCGACGACTTACCCTTTGAAGGAGCCGTTTCTTGTTGTGGCTACTCAGAATCCGATTGAGATGGAAGGGACTTATGCTCTGCCAGAAGCGCAGTTGGACCGTTTTTTATTTAATATCGAAGTGACTTATCCAACTGAGGAGGAGGAACTTGGAATCGTTAAAGGGCAGACGGGGAATGAGTCGAATGAGCCTGTGCCGGTCTTGGGACCGGGGCAAATCATGGAGCTTCGGAAACAGGTTCGAGGAGTTCCGATGGCGGATGATGTTTCTAAGTTAGCTGTTCGATTAGCGGCAGCTACGCGACCAGGAGGAAAGGAGTCACCTGATTTAGTCAATGAATTCGTGGAAGTGGGAGCGAGCCCTCGGGCGAGTTTAACTCTTGCGCTGGGGGCAAAAGCGAGGGCGTTGGTGGCTGGTCGCACTCATGTTGATTTCGCAGATGTTAAGTCGCTTGCATTACCAGTTCTACGCCATCGTTTGGTGATGAATTTTCGGAGTCGAGCAGAAAAAGTCTCAGTGGAGAAGGTGATTGCTCAAGTGGTTGATTCTATTCATTAAACGATGAGTGCTTCTAGCCATGCTCTTGATGATCCCGAGTTGTTTTTAGCGCTCGATGATCTTGAGCTTGTGGCGCAGGGTCTGGCCGAAGGGGTTTGGCAGGGCACGAGGCGAAGTCGGATGAGGGGGGAAGGGATGGAGTTCGAGGGTCACCGAGAATATCGTTTCGGAGATGATCCCCGTCATGTGAATTGGTCTCTATATGCTCGATCACGACGTCTACAAACGAAGGAGTTTCGACCTGAAGTGAATCTGCCTCTTTATCTGATGCTCGATGTCACGGGTTCGATGTTGGTGGCTAATGGTCCTCGTAAAAAACTTAAGTATGCGACGGCTTTGGCGGCTGCGATGGCTTATTTGGCAGGGAAAGCGAGAGATAGTCATGGCGTGATACTTTTAGGTGAGGGAGTGGAGGGT
>CAZUEC010000436.1:0-2188 GCA_964618865.1 uncultured Roseibacillus sp.
TTCAAACCTTAAAAAAACTCGATAGACGAATAGACTTTTGAAAAATGGTCTAACTGGCACGTATTGTTCGGCACGAGTTTTGGTAGACGTTGCACTCGATCTGGATTCGCTAGAACATTTATTCTGCAACTTGCATCAAAGTTATTGAATTGTCTGGCTGCTCTCTTTTCTCTGCTTCCTTAATTGCTTTAGGCTTCCAAAGTACGTCTCCCATCCAACCTTTGCCTTTAATATAAGTATTACCAAACCCTGTTACCCATCCACCGTCACCAAGTACCTTATCCAAGGCTCGACACCTCTTCTTAACCTCTGCGTAGGGAAGAACTTCCACAGTAACCACTAACCTACTCTGAAATCCTTCTCTGTTACCGAAATGATGTCCATCTTTGACTTCTAGAGGTCTGAAGCGATATTCTAACCAGCCTTCACCAGGCCTAATACTTGCACCCTCTTGCCAAAGAAGTCCCCCACCAAATTGACCTAGCGTCCAATGACCCTTCTTCGATTCATCGAAAACACCATGATCATAAATGAGAATCGAATCTTTAACTTTTCCGCTTTCATCATAATAAACTCTCGAACTCCATTGTCGATAGGTCTCCATATCAACCGTCGTCGTAACAACCATTACGAAGTTCTTTTCAAGTTCAGCACTAAAGACCCTTTTGTCGATACCTAGGTCTTTTGGGCTCAACACCTTGCCCTCTTTCATAACCTGTGAAGTCGCTAAATCAGCGAACACGAAACAAAAAAGGAGTATTCGAGGTATCTTCATTTTCAGCCGAACGTTAAGGTCTGGGTGACGGCGAATCAACAGAAATCCCCGCTTCACCTGCGCCAGAGACCCAAACTGCCGATCCCTCTTACCAGCACCGTTTTGTTCGGCTTCCTAGATTCCGATGTGAGAGATCACCACCAGAAAAATCGCTGCGAAAATAGCGCCAAATATCGCCTTCCCGAGAGCCGTGGTTGCGAACCAAGCCATACCAGATTTCAAACTGCGCGTTGTTTCAATTCGATATTCAAACTTATCTCCTTCTGGCTGAGTGTCGACCAACTGAACCTCCTCCAATAAGTCGCTCTCAAGGGCATCCTCATCGACTACCCGAATTGCTTGGACCAGCGTCATATTTGGAACATCAGAAATATCAAAATTAATCCATTCTTCTGCAGAGGTATTCACTTTGGTTCCAATTGTATGCCACCGCTCTTCACTCAAATAGGACACCCTATAGTCGGGCAACTTCTCTTCGGGATCAGAAACGAGTGGGACAGTCTTATCTTTATGCTCTTCGACTCCTGGTTTAAGTTTGATTCCAACTGAATCTAGCGAACTACTGTTGAACAACGAGAGAGCGAAAGAAACTACGAAAAGAACCGCCAACAGCCCATACCAAAGTAGCTTCAGATGTGATATAAACGATTTCACTGATTTTTTTATCCGAACGTTTCAGCGCACCTAATCCGACCGACTCAGCTCACTTTCGAATAGTTCTACCAGAATCCGCTCTTAAGTCAACTTATTACCCACCAGAGCGGTCGGATTTGGGTGTCACGACTTGTTCTCAATATTTGGCTAGAGCTTGCGTCCGAGTCGATTCAATGCTTTAGAAGATCCCTCCAGCCCAAATCTCAGGGCCTCGCTCTTGTTGATAATAATTATAACATTCTTACCTGCCGCCATATTCTTCAACATCTTAATTGTGACGCCTTCGA
This sequence comes from uncultured Roseibacillus sp., assembly GCA_964618865.1. Taxonomy (GTDB): domain Bacteria; phylum Verrucomicrobiota; class Verrucomicrobiia; order Verrucomicrobiales; family Akkermansiaceae; genus Roseibacillus. The sequence goes on from CAZUEC010000436.1 coordinate 1,717, forward strand.
CTTGGACGTCCCCGAAATAGTCGGACCTTGAGCCCCGCAGACGATGAGCCTTGCCTCCGTCAATCGTAATATCGACCGTAAAGCTATCTCCATAGGCGCTCTGGTAAGGGGAAATCAAAAGATTCGGTTGATAATTTCCTTTCTCAGTGAAAACCGTCAACGTCTCACCGGCGATGCTTTTCTGGGAGGCGTATAGAGTGTCTCCCCAATCTTCTTCACCAGATCTAAACTTCCAAGTTTGACCAAAGAGACTAGAGATCGCAACAAACTGAATGAGACAAAAGACTATAAATGTTTTTTTCATGTATTTTCGAGTGTGATTTTAACTTAAACCGCTTCCAAGGTTCTCATCTTGCTATAGCGATGGAGCAAGTTTAAATTTGGTTCCATCTATTTCGCAGACTAGCGTTCCACCTGAGTTTACAAACACCTTTCCACCACCCTCACCATTATTATATTTAAAATATAATAC
>CAZUEC010000437.1:0-2172 GCA_964618865.1 uncultured Roseibacillus sp.
GCAGGTTCGAATCCTGTCTCCCCGACCACCTACAACGTAAGTGGCAATCCGGCCCCACAAGATCCGGCCCAAAAAGAAAAAGACCGCAGCTCTCCAGCCCGCTCCAAAGCCACCCAGCCAACCTACCCCTAGCAAACTTAGCCTCTTTCGCCTCCCCTTCCAAAAAAGTCTGGCTTCCAGACTCGAGTTTCTCCAATCCTCACCCGTGCTCCTCTCCGCCAACGAACTCACCCTCGCCTATGGACCTCAAAATCTCCTCAACGGAGTCACCCTCGCCGTCGAGGCAGGTGAAAAAGTCGGCATGGTCGGACGCAATGGATGCGGAAAAACCTCACTCCTCAAAATTCTCGCCGGCGACTCCCAACCTGACAACGGCGACCTCGCTCTCCGCAAAAGCCTCCGCGTCGGCTACCTCCCGCAAGAATTCGAACTCGATTCCACTCTCACCGTCCTCGAAAACATCACCTCAGGCGTCGCCGATCTCGCAGAAGCTATCGCCCAATACGAAGCAGGCCAAGGCACCGAGAGTGAACTCGCAGACTTACTCCATTTCATCGAACAAGCCGATGGATGGAATCTCGACATCCGAATTAAAACCACTGCTGAAGCTCTCGGCACACCTCCACTCGATTCCACTATCACCGACCTCTCAGGGGGAGAAAAGCGCCGCATCGCCCTCTGCCGCGCCCTCGTTCGTCAACCCGACCTTCTTCTCTTAGACGAACCCACTAACCACCTCGATGCCGAATCTATCAGTTGGTTAGAGGACACCCTTCGAGCCTTCACAGGCGCCGTCATCTTCGTCACCCACGACCGCTACTTTCTCGACACCATCGCCACCCGCATTCTCGAGATCGACCAAGGCAAAGCCTACTCCCATCCTGGCAACTACACCGCCTTTCTCGAATCCAAAGCCATCCGTCAAGAAATCGCCAGCAACTCCGAAAAGAAACGTCAAAAATTCCTCAAAGACGAACTGGAATGGGTTCGTGCCGGAGTCAAAGCTCGCACCACCAAATCACGCAGTCGCCTTGACGCCTTCTACGAAGTCAAAGACCAAGACGCCCCCATCGAAGAAGGCGAGATGGATCTTCTCATCCCTCCCCCTCCTGGACTTGGTAACGTCGTAATTGAACTCGAAAAAGCCAGCGTCAACGTCGGCACAGAAAGCGACCCCCGTTGGCTCTTTCGCAACCTCGACCTCCAATTCCGTCCCGGTCAATGCACTGGCATCGTCGGCCGCAACGGCACCGGGAAAACCACCCTCCTGAAACTCTGTCTCGACCAAATCAAACCCACCTCCGGTCACGCCACTCTCGGCAAACGAGTCAAAATTAACTACATCGATCAAACCCGTATGCAGCTCGAAGGCACCGGCTCCCTTTTGGACGAAATTTCCGGCGGCAACGACAAAATACTCTTCGGCGAAGAAACCATCTCCGCTCGCTCCTACCTCAAACGTTTCCTCTTCAGCGACGAGCGTATCAACGAACGTGTCGACCTCCTCTCTGGCGGCGAACGCGCCCGCCTCATGCTCGCCAAAGTTCTCAAAAATGGAGGCAACCTCATCGTTCTCGATGAACCCACTAACGACCTCGACCTCCCTTCCTTGCGAATGCTAGAAGAAGCCCTCGCCGCCTTCCCCGGCACCGTCATCTGCGTCTCCCACGATCGCTACTTCCTCGACCGTATTTGCGACCAAATCGTCGCCTTCGAAGACGGAGGCGTAGTCATCCAACCCGGCAACTACTCCTACTACCTCGAAAAAAGAAAAGCTCGCGAAACCGCCGACCGGCTCCAACTCCAAGCTTACGAAAAAAGCACTAAAAAAACAAAAGCCCCTCCCAAACGAACTCACAAACCGAAACCACTTTCTAACAAAGAACGCGCTGACCTCGAAACCATCGAAGACCAAATCCAAAAAGCAGAGGCCGCCGTAGAAAAGATCGCCACCAAAATCAACGATCCCACCTTCCAAGCCCAAAATTACCAAGAACTTCCCGCGGAAACTGCCAAACTCGAAATCGCCGAAAAAGAAGTCGCCACCCTCTATTCCCGTTGGGAAGAACTCGAACATCGTAAGGCAGAACTCGAAATTTCATGAAAACTTAAGAAAGTTTGAACATAAACGAATGGAAGTGTTCTCAGCTAGTAACACCCACTCCTTCGATA
>CAZUEC010000438.1:0-2161 GCA_964618865.1 uncultured Roseibacillus sp.
CCCAACTCCCCACCCACCTCTCATCTTGCAACAAAAAGCGCACCCGACGATGACCCAAACGACCAAGCTCAAGCCAATCCATCTCCGTCACCTCCAAGATCACCACCCCAAAACTCCAATCCTCTCCCAACTCATGCCCACTTGCCGCATCTTGAATGCGGGAACCAGGAATAGATAAAGCCGCGAAATCACCTGCCAAATGAGCCGGCATTTGCTCCTGATAAGCACGAGCCAACTCATCACCCTCATGACAACGAGCAGAAACCCGACAACGAAGCTGAACCTTCTTCACTTCATCCCAAAAGAGAACCTCCGCTCTCGGATTCACTTGCAACTGCACCCACTTCGGAGTGCGAGGATCCGTCGAAAAGATCAACTCCCTCCTTTCACACCCCACTCCTCGTAAAACCACTTGTCGCACCGTCGGCCATTCATCATCACCCAGCGTCGCCAAACTAAAAATACGCCACGGAGAACTCTCATCCGTCACCGCTTCAGCAAGAAGCTTCCAAACCTCATCGCAAATTTCACCCAGCTCATTCATCACCACATCCACAGCATAATCTCTCACCACCAACAAGATCGAGACTCAGATTGAATCCCAATTCCTCTTGAAAGACATTCCATTTTTCTAGGCAAACTCTCATCGCTCCATTACATAAAGTACCAACCATCATGGCCCTCAATGTCCTAGGAAAAAACCTCGCCAACTGCTCCCAACAACCTCTCACCGGTTTCTTTCGAGACGGCTGTTGTCACACAAGCGCCAAGGATCCAGGCATGCACACCCTTTGTGCCGTAATGACCGACGAATTCCTCCGCTTCTCTCAATCAAGAGGAAACGATCTCATCACCCCCGCTCCACATTTTCATTTTCCAGGCTTAAAAGCCGGTGATCGCTGGTGCCTCTGTCTCAAACGATGGCAACAAGCGTTAGAAGCAGGTTGCGCTCCCCCCGTCGTCTTAGCAGCCACCCATATTTCCGTTACCGAATTTGTCGATCTTGCTATTTTGCAACAGCATCAAGCACAATAAAATCTCGCGCTCAAATTATCTTCCTCTGCCACCAAAGCTTTTTGCCAAAAGCCTCTCAGCTAGCTATAAACAGGACATGACCTCCCATCCTGCGCTCAAAACTTGGCTTGAAAAAATGACCAAGCTTTGCCAGCCCGAATCAGTCGAAATGTGCGATGGCTCACAGGAAGAATGGGATCGCCTCACCAACCTTCTAGTCGAAAAAGGCACCTTCACACGTCTCAATCCTAAAAAGCGTCCCAATTCATTTCTAGCTCGCTCCTCACCCGGCGATGTCGCTCGAGTCGAAGACCGCACCTTCATTTGCACGCGCCGCCAAGTCCAAGCCGGACCAACTAACAACTGGGCAGAATCACGCGAAATGCTCGCCACCATGCATCAAAAATTCGCGGGCTGCATGGAAGGACGCACCATGTACGTCATCCCCTTCTGCATGGGACCACCCAACTCCCCTTTGGCAAAAATCGGAGTCCAAATCACCGACTCTGCTTACGTCGTCGTCAACATGCGCATCATGGCTCACATGGGAGCCTCCATTCTCAAACAATTAGAAGAAGAAAAAGCAGGCACCGCTCCCGAAGTCCGACACGGCCACGGAATGTTCATTCCTTGTGCCCACACTGCAGGAATGCCACTCACCACAGGAGTAGAAGACATCCCTTGGCCCTGCAACGACGACAAATACATCTGCCATTTCCCAGAAACTCGCGAAATCTGGTCCTACGGATCAGGTTATGGTGGCAATGCTCTCTTAGGGAAAAAATGCCTCGCCCTCCGCATCGCCTCCGTCATTGCCGAAGAACACAACTGGATGGCCGAGCACATGCTCATTCTAGGACTCGAATCTCCCGAAGGAGAAAAAACCTACCTCTCCGCCGCCTTCCCCTCCGCCTGCGGCAAAACCAATCTAGCCATGCTCGTCCCCCCAGAAAGTTACGCCAAAAAAGGATGGAAAACAACCATCGTCGGCGACGACATTGCCTGGCTCTGGCCCCACCAAGACGGCTCCCTCCATGCCATCAACCCCGAGACCGGATACTTCGGAGTCGCCCCCGGCACCTCCTACGACACCAACCCCATCGCCATGGATTCCATGAAGGAAAATTGCATCTTCACCAACGTCGCC
>CAZUEC010000439.1:0-2154 GCA_964618865.1 uncultured Roseibacillus sp.
TTGTTCTTCGGAGGCAAAGATATTGACCTCGAAGTCGTCTGCGATTTTGAATTCGGCTTGGGCTTCGGCGACGGATTTGATGATTCCGGTGCGTTTTCCGTCACCTTTTCCTTTTCGTTCGGGAAGGGGCGGAAGAGAGGGATTGGGGAGGTCTTTGAAGCGGAGTTTGGGGTTGTTTACGAGACGGTGAAGATTTTCTTCGGTGAGACGAATCATCTCATGGTAGCGGGGCATTTCTTCGTTGTACTCTTTGGAGCGGGCGCGCACTCCAAAGTAGGCGACGGCATTCTTGGGGCGAACGATTTCGGCGACTCGGCGATGCTTTTCGGAGGCTGCTTGGGAAACTGCTAAAAAATGGTCATGGGGTGCGAAGGTTGCTTCTTGGCCACCGAGAGCTTCGGCGATAATGCTGGCGAGGAGGCGATTTCCGTTTTCGTTGAGATGGATTCCATTTTGAGTGAGGGGAGCGGAGGACTTTTGGTAGGCGTTGTTAGTGGGGGTGAAGCAGTCGATGAATTGGGCTTTGTTCGCGCTGGCGATTGTGGCAATGGCTTGGCTGTAGCGAGCGACATTTTTTTGTGCTTCGGGGGAGTTGCCTTCGATGGCGATGGGGGAGAGGAGGACAAATTGGGCGTCGGGATGCTGTTGGTTGAGTTGGTTGAGGTGAATTTGGTATTGAGTTTGGAAATCAGCTAACCCGTCTTCGCCGTTGAAAGATTCATTGAGTCCATAGCCAAGAACGATGGTGCTTGCAGGCCATTCGGCTAAAAGTTTTTTCAAATGCTTGGGATAGCCTTCGAGACGGAGGCGATGTCCGACTTCATCTCCAGTCCAGGCGAGGCTCCGAATTTGAATTTTGGCTTTGGGGTCGCTGAGTTGTAGGCGAGCTTCTAGTTCTCCGTGTTCGAGAAGCCGTTCTACCATGGAGTTTCCGTAAAAGAGGATGGTGGCGTCTTTTTTTGTTTTTGCTGAGACGGTTGAACCGGCCAGCATGGCTATGAAAAGAGCGAAAGCCAGGTGAAATGAGAGGTGTTTACTGAGTGACATGGACGATAGGGAGGCAAGAAACTATTCCTTTGAACGTTTGGCAAGTCTGGTCTCTTTCCTTTCAGATAGATATTGACAGCGGAGGTGGGAGTTTCTAGCTTCCGCGCCCGTCTGGGCCGTGAAGGCGCTGATGGAAATGGTCTAAGAGCCGCTGCTCCCATAAATTATGAAAACATACTCAGCAAAAGCCGAAGAGGTCGAGCGTGCGTGGCATCTGATTGATGCTTCTGACAAGGTGCTCGGCGATGTCGCCGTAGAAGCTGCCCGCCTGTTGCGCGGAAAGCACAAAACAATTTTTACTCCTCACGTTGACTGTGGTGATCATGTGGTGATCATCAATGCTGAGAAGGCTCGCTTCACTGGAAACAAGGAGTGGCAGAAGATTTACACTCGATACACTGGATATGTGGGTGGTCAAAAGGTGGAAACTCCTCGCAAAGTGCGTGAGCGTCGTCCCGAGTTGCTCCTAGAACGGGCAGTTTGGGGGATGATTCCTCATAATAAGCTGGGCCGCCAGATTATCAAAAAGTTGAAGGTGTGTGTGGGATCCGAGCATCCTCACGAAGCACAGAATCCGCAGCCTTTTGAGGTCAAGTAACACTCCCAAAACTCTTACTTAATAAATCTGATGGCAACTGCTACTGAATATACTGCAACTGGCCGCCGCAAGACGGCTGTGGCCCGAGTGACCTTAGTCGAAGGTTCGGGTGTGATTGAAATTAATGGACGTGGTTTCGAAGATTACTTCGCGACTCTTCCGCTCCAGAGCCTTGTGCTCGAGCCTTTTCAAGTGGCGACATTGATGAACAAATTTGATGTCCGTGCGACTTGTAAGGGAGGTGGTCTGAATGGCCAGTCTGGTGCGGTGAAGTTGGCGATTGCGCGTGCTTTGTTGCATGTGGATCCTGAGCTTCGACCTGCTTTGAAGGCTGCTGGTCTGTTACGCCGTGATCCACGAGCGAAAGAGCGTAAAAAGGCGGGACAGCCTGGTGCACGTAAACGCTTCCAATTCTCTAAGCGTTAATCGCTTATTTCGATTTTTTAAAAGCCGCTTCCTTTCGGGGGAGCGGTTTTTTTGTGCTTCGAGTGAAGAAGGAGGGAAGCTTA
>CAZUEC010000440.1:0-2150 GCA_964618865.1 uncultured Roseibacillus sp.
GCCTACGATGTAATTGTGAGTGCGCTCGAACACCCTCACCGCCCAAACGATACAGATCTTATTTTCTATGGCGAGCCTGGCAGAGAAGGAACCCGGAACCCCTATACAATTAACCGAGTTTGGTCAAAAGCGTTAAAACTTGCTGAATTAGATGATTTCAAGTTCCACGATTTAAGACATGAAGCCACCAGTCGATTCGTAGAAGCTGGTCTTTCAGATCAACAGGTCTCCTCGATCACGGGGCATAAATCTATGCAAATGCTCAAGAGATATACACATCTTCGGAATGAAGATTTGGTAAGCCTTCTCGATACAAAATTTTAACGGCTCTACTTGCTCTTCAATCTAGTGTGAACCAACTAAGCATTTATCGTCACTATCTTAACGAGCGACCTCGGTAAACACCGAGGTCGCAATACTGCTATTTTTTAATACTTTCATGTCGATGCACCCATTCGTAGAGAACGGGAAGCACTAGTAATGTGAGTATCGTCGATGAGATAATGCCGCCAATCACAACAGTCGCAAGCGGTCTTTGCACCTCTGCACCTGTTCCCGTGTTTAGCGCCATTGGGATAAAACCGAGGCTGGCCACTAGTGCAGTCATTAACACTGGTCGTAACCGAACCAAGGCACCGTCAATAATTGATTTCGTGAGGTCCCCCGTTTCCTCCCATAGCTGGCGAATAAAGGAGAGCATCACAAGCCCGTTTAGGACGGCCACTCCGGAGAGCGCTATAAAGCCTACCCCAGCTGAAATCGATAACGGCATTCCTCGCAAGTAGAGAAATAGAATGCCACCGGTCAATGCCAGAGGCACTCCGCTAAAAATGATCAATGCGTCTTTGAGTGAGCCAAAGGCGATCACGAGAATGCCCAGAATCACCAAGAGCGTAAGCGGCACAACGAGAGTGAGACGTTGGCTAGCTGACTCTAGTTGCTCGAACGTACCGCCGTAATCCAACCAGTACCCTGGCGGAATGTTGCCTTGCTCCGCGATGGATGACTTCACTTCGGTTACAAAACTACCCAAATCTCGCCCACGCACGTTTGCGGTAACGACGACACGCCGTTTGCCATTTTCACGACTGATTTGTGCCGGGGCTGGCGCAATATCGAGCGTCGCTACCTCTTCAAGTGGCACATAGTCTCCATTTGGTAGCGGGATCGGTAAGTATTTCAACCCATTGACATCTCGCCTTAGGGTTTCGGGTAATCGAACAACGAGCTCAAATCGACGATCGCCCTCGTAAAGAATGCCTGCCGACTCACCGCCAACCGCTGCCGACACCCAATCTTGTAGGTCAGTAACATTTAGGCCATAGCGACCTAAGGCGGTACGCTTAGGTTTTACTGATAGAGTTGGAAGTCCAGTCACTTGCTCTACTCTCGCATCTGCGGCGCCTTCAATAGAATTCACGATTGAAAGCACGTCGTTTGCTGTCTTAACTAACTGGTCAAGATCATCGCCAAATATCTTTACCCCTAAATCGGCACGTACCCCTGAAATCAATTCGTTGAAACGCATTTGAATCGGTTGTGTGAACTCGTAGTTGTTGCCGGGCAGCTTCTCCAACGCGCTCTCTATTTCACCGACTAATTCAGACTTCGTTTTGCTGGTGTCTGGCCACTCGCTACGAGACTTTAATATTACGAAATTATCAGCCACATTGGGTGGCATGGGGTCTGTAGCCACTTCAGCGGTACCAATACGAGCGAATACTTTGTCGACCTCTGGAAAGCCTTTTATTGTTTGCTCTAGAATCCTCTGCATTTCGACCGCCTGCTCTAGACCCGTCCCCGGAATGCGCATCGCGTGCAGTGCGATGTCGCCCTCGTTCAGTTGCGGAACAAACTCCGAGCCAAGTGTAGACGCGAGCCAGACACTGAAAATGACCAACAAGCTTGCACAACCCAAAACCGCCATCCGAAACTTCATTGCAAGTTTAAGTACCGGTTCGTAAAGCCCTTTTGACTTAACTATGATCACACTCTCCTTCTCACTGATTTCACCGTTCATAAACACCGCGACGGCCGCTGGCACCACGGTCAATGATAAAATCATGGCAGAGACCAACGCCATAACAACCGTAGCCGCCATAGGGTGGAACATCTTTCCTTCAACGCCCGACAAACTGAAGATTGGAATA
>CAZUEC010000441.1:0-2150 GCA_964618865.1 uncultured Roseibacillus sp.
CCGGCTTTTTATTCATTGGTTTTCAACGAAATGTGGCTTAACCAAGCGCCATTCATGCCTGGCATCTTTATTGTCGACTTCTACTTTCCAGATCAAGATACAAGCGCCGAGAAGCCAGTCGTCATCTTTACCCACGATGGAGGTTGGGCTGCAGGCTCCGTCAAAGATAGCTAGGAATCCTAAGATAACTTACTTTTACTTTCGTCTTCTTTCAGCCTTCTCAATCTCTCTTCTAACAGCGTTTTTAATCCCTATATCAGAAATTGTCTCAATCCATTCTTTGGCGGTGTCAAACTCTCCAGCCTCTATACTTCTTTCCACCGTTCCTTGCTTTATCAGGTCCAATTGCTCTTTGGGTAGGGAATTATAATTTTCTTTATACCATAAATCCGCCGAATCAGGATCTACCTTGAGCCATTCTTTATAAGCGCTGTTCACAAACCTGCCAAATCGCTCGCCTCCTTCATCCAAAAAATAAGTGAGACTCTCCTCAGGACGCTCCGCGACTGTGGCCCTAACGTTCGCTGCCATCATCTTAGTCATCTCAGGACTGCTAAGATCATTCGATGAATCCTTAAAAAAATCGAACACGATTGAGGAATCATACAGCTGAATTCTTTGTAAAACTTCGAGAATATTCTTTTGCTCTATTTTTCCCTCATTCAACAACGTCTCCATCACGTTCAAAGTTTGCCTTCCCTTCGTTTCGTCCAGCCTTTGTGCCTTATCCAAATCATATCCGATACCCATGTCGTCCAAAAGACTTGTCGTAAGGGCCGTACCAAGCCCTTCTTCTTTAAAGCTAAGGTTAAGCGACTCTATGTTATCAATTCTAAAAACTTGAGCGATACCCATCCCCATATTTGCTCCAGAACGCTCCTCACCCAAAGTTAGTTCTCGATAAATCGCGACGACCTCTTCCGCCGTAAAGTTTTCCGAATTAGAAAACACGTCAGAAAAGAGTAGTAACCTGTTAGTTCCAATTCCCGACTGGGAGCGGGCAAGCTCCATCAGCTCCAAGAGAGTAGCTTCCTTCGGAGGATCATTCAACAGGTCTCTAAGAGACTCAAAGCGGATTTTTTCATCCTTAATCGAACTCAGCCTTTCTAAGCGGGAATCTAAACTTTCTTCAAGGTTTGAAGACGAGCTCAATGATTTGGATTTTTTTTGGTGATCAGCTGTCTCATCTAGCTCGACAACTTTTCGTTTTTCAGACTGCGAACCACTTCGATCTCCCTCCCTTAAAAAGGAAAACCCCACTACCACAATCAGGAAAAAGAAAAAAACCACCCAACCTACGACCTTAACTGATGTTTTCATAAACTGCAATTTTGACAGAAATCCTCTAAAATTTAAGAATTCATTTGGAAAAAACGTATTCAATCAAAGGAAGCGCTGTAGTATAATCAAAAATTTAAGTGATCCAACATTAGAAAAACAAATACAACCGAAATATTCAGATCCCATGTAGTCACTTACAATGAAGACCACATCTATGAAAGTAATAAAATGCCAGGCATACAGTAGAAAATGATTGTAGTGATTTTTTTCTCCCCTACCGTTGGATCCCCTCAACTACGAAGAAAACCACCAATGAAGACCGTTTCAGATCTAGACAAAATCACCCTTCCCACTGGGGCGGGTGGATCACGAGTGAGCGTGAAAGGGAGCCGCCGAAAGCGTTTCTTGGCGGACTCTGCGAAGACTTCCGCTTGTTATCATGTGATGTCTCGCACTGTCGGTGGTGAGTTGATTTTGGGCGATGTCGAGAAGGAGGCCTTTCGTTTGCTGATGTGGAAGATGGCTCGCTTCAGTGGAATTCAGATTCTCACCTATGCCGTGATGGGGAATCATTTTCATCTCTTAGTCTCGGTTCCGAATCAGAAGAAATTTGTGGAGCGGTTCGAGGGTGAGAAGGGAGAGGAACTCCTCTTCAAACATTTGAAATTACTTTACTCCAAAGACTATCTCTCCGCCCTGCGCCATGAGCTGAGCGAGTATCGCGAACGGGGCCTTCCCGAGTTGGCTGAAGAAATCCTCGCTAAGTTTTGCAAACGGTTCTGCAACCTGAGTCTCTTCATGAAGGAAATCAAAGAACGTTTCACGCGCTGGTATAACAAGAAGGAAGGACGGAAAGGAACTCTCTGGAT
>CAZUEC010000442.1:0-2148 GCA_964618865.1 uncultured Roseibacillus sp.
CCCCTCAAGTATGTGAATGGCGCCTACAAGTCAGCTGGGAAAAAACTCACCCTCATGAAGTCGAAGAATAAGATCTTCCGACCTTCCGATCTTTGCTTTGGAATCGATGGCTCTCTCTATATTTCCGACTTCTACTACCCTATTATCGGACACGCACAACACTCTAACCGTGACAAAAACCGTGACTACTCCAATGGCCGAATCTGGCGCGTCACTCACAAAAAAAACAAACCTCTCACCACCCCTCAAATTGCAGGAACCAATATTGAGCACCTCATTCACCTATTAACAAACCCACACCTCAAAATTCGACAATTAGCCAGATTGGAACTAGAACGTCACCCAAAGAGCGAAGTAATAGAAGCCATTAAGATCGCGAAAGATTCACTTTCTGGAAGCGACCTCTTTTCACTAGAAATCCTTTGGCTAATGGAACGCCTAAAGACTTTTGATGATCCCTCTCTGATTAAAAACTTACTGGCTTCAGAAAACCTCGAAATCAAGCGAGCAGCGATTCGTTCATTACGTTGGTGGCAGTCCGCCTTAGGAAGTGAATTTGAGAGCACAATCAACCACCTTGCGACCGATAAGGATCCGCGAGTTCAAATTTTATTAGTCGGCTTACTCTCACGCCTACAACTTCAAGATAACAAATGGTCAACCGTAATCGCAAATCTTGAAGCCAAAGATCAAACTCCTTTGGCCTTTGCGAAAGAAATCGCTAGTTGGAAAGAAAGACCGAGCCTCGCTCCTGAGTTTCCCTTACTTAAGATCGAACCCAAAGCCTATCTCACCAAAGACTCCTTCTCAGGAAATATCAGCAAACAAGCCACGCTATATTTCAAAAGCACAACCGCGAAAGAATGGATCCTTGGTCACGCTAATAATCCCTACCTCAGTCTCTCTCTCAATGATAAACCCGTAGTCACCTCCTCTGGCAGCCCTCACACCACAAGCTCTCAAAGCAGTATTACCGTACAAGTAGGAATCAATAAAATTGACTTAAAAGTCTCAGAGAAAGCCACCAAAAGGCGCATCGGAGAATTCGCGGTTTATCTTTGTGACAAAGCAGGAAATCAACCTAAAGGTCTCTTGCTAGCAACTTCAGAATCCCAATCTAAAGAATGGACTTCTGATTATGCAAAAGCACTAGAAGAAAATTGGGAGGACTTTGCAAAAGCGACCTTCCAAAAACACTGCGCGAACTGTCATGCCATCGAAACCAAAGCTGTTGGTCCAGCGCTGAAAGGCCTACTAGGCAAGACCCAAACCGTCATCATGAGTGCAGGAGGAGAAAAAAAGGAAGTGACCATCGACCGCGAATACCTTCGCAACTCCATCATTGCTCCCATGTCAGTTTACCCTGAAGGACAAGTCCCTGCCATGCCCAAACTCCCTCTCTCAGATCGAGAAGTGAATACCTTAGTGCGCTGGATTGAGAGTTTATAGCGAAAGCCATCACCCAGTTACGCCTCGCCATTCTTATTGTGATTTTAATCGATTTTTTTAGCTTCTCGTAAAAAAATTCATCTCCGATATTTTCAAATACAAAAGATGAAATTCATTTACCTCCTCAGCATTCTGACAATCAACTTACTCGCCCAAGAACGGCTTGTTATGAGTGGAGTCAAAGGCCATTCCGTACGACCTGGCATTCTGTCCTCCCCTTTTGAATCCGTTGAAATACGCGGAAAAGACGCTCCCGCCTTTTCATTTAAATCAGAAAACGGAATCGGAAAAATCCTCTTCGACGCCAGTCACGGCAAGAATTCTTACTTCGCCGAACTCGTCTCCGACCACCAAACTATCCCTTTAGCTGCCATTGCTCTCGATAAGTTCGAAGGCCACAACGAACCCCCCCTTCATATGATTCTCGAAGTCCTAGGAGCCGACGTGAACCCCGGAGGCACAAAGCTGCGACTCAACACCCAAGAAAACACCATCGGTGATTCTCTTCTCGCCACTGCTTTCGAACCCATCACCGGAGAACCTTTTCAAATAAAAGGACTCGCTCGTTTTTCCCCTAAAGGAGTCACTCCCTTTGGATTTGTTCTCCCCGACGGCAAACTCCAAAAGATCGGCTCCTTAGATAATGTTTCTGAGAAAATTCCTGACGCTCATCAATGCCTACTGCCCCCTACCCTACCC
>CAZUEC010000443.1:0-2148 GCA_964618865.1 uncultured Roseibacillus sp.
GGGTGGCGGCATCTTCCACGGTGTGGGTGAGAGGGCCAATTTGATCGAGGGAGGAGGCGAAGGCGACAAGTCCGTAGCGAGAAACTCTTCCGTAAGAAGGCTTTAAGCCAACAATTCCGCAATGGGCGGCAGGCTGGCGAATGGAGCCGCCAGTATCGGATCCAAGAGAGGCGAAGGCCATTTCGGAAGCGACGACTGCTGCCGAACCACCCGATGAACCTCCAGGAATACGGGAGAGGTCGTGAGGGTTGACTGTTTTGGTAAGGGCTGAGTTTTCGGTTGCTGAGCCCATTGCGAATTCGTCCATGTTGGCGCGACCGAGAAGAATTGCTCCTGCTTCGCGGAGCTTTCGCGTGACGGTGGCGTCGTAGGGAGCGGTGTAACCTGAGTTTAGGAAGTTTGAGCCACAGGTGCAGGGTTGGCCGAGAGCATTGATGTTGTCTTTGAGGACGATGGGGATACCGCCAAGAGGTTTGCTGATATCGGCTTGTTCGGCATCGGTGCGAGCTTGTTCGGCTTGGTAAGAAATGAGGGCTCCGATTTGGGAGTTTTTCGCTTCGAAGCGGGAGAGGAGGTCTTCGACGAGGGAGAGGGGTGAGGCTTTGCCAGATTGGAGTGCCGCGCGGGCTTGAGAAAGAGTGGTCATTGCAGGAGGAGAAAAAGGCTTTTAGGAAGCGTCGACGACTTTGGGAACGCGGACTTGGAGCTGTGCTGATTCGGGGGCGTTCTGAAGCATGGCTTCGTTGCTGAGTCCAGGGCGAGGGGTGTCGGGACGCAGAACATCAAAAACGGGGGTGGGATGGGCGGTGGGTTCGATGCCGTCTACATCGAGAGCGGTGAGGGTGTCGATATGCTTGAGAATGGGAGTGAGCTGGTCTTCGAAAGTAGCCAGTTCTACTTCGCTCAAATCGAGACGAGCGAGTTCGGCGATGCGTTTGAGCGCAATTTTTTGATCGGGCACGCGGGTTTCTATCTTCTGAACGGGAGATTTAAAACCCTTTTTGAGGGGGGCTCTTGAGGAAGAAGGGGAAGGTCTTAGTTTAAGCCTTGTAGGAATGAGACGATCCAAGAGAGGACGGAGCAGATTGCGACGACGAGGAGAACCAGAAGAGCAGTGGAACGAGCCTGATATCGGTGTTCGTTGCGAATTTCTCCTTTGGAAAGGTGGGCGTGGAAGCGTTTGGCTCGTTGTCGGTCTTCCCAGTCATCGGGAGGGGGCATCAAGCTGCGACTTTCTTCATATTCGCGGCGGATGCGATCAGGTGCGGTTTGAATCATTTCCTCCATTTTCGCGATTTGCTCGGCAACAGCGCGTTCTTGAACGACGAGGGCGGAGAGTTCCGTCGCTTCGATAGTAGGTTCTTTTTTCTTTTTCTGACCGAACACTAGCATTGTTGTAAAAAATGGAGATTAGCGGCTCAAGTAAATGAGAAGTGCGATGGTGGCGAGAGAGATGATGGGGAGATTAAAGGCGAAGCCTTGTTTCACTGTTTCAGAAAAAGATTCGGAGGTGGGGCCTTTGGGTTTGGAGAGAAAGCCGCGACGACGGCCTTCACTAAGGTTGGCCGAGATTTCATCAAAGTCGCATTCGCAGGTTTCCAAGATATCGAGGGCATTTTGGACCTCTTCGGGCATTTTGGTTTTTTTCCACTTCCGAGGATCAATGTTTTGAAGGCTTTGGAGGTGGGAGGCTAAGGTTTTGCGGGCTTCTTCGAGTTCTTTGAGTTCTTGGCGAGATTCGAAAATTTCGCGATCGACGGCTTGTACGGAGTGGTCGAGTCTTTCGAGCAGTTCGATTTGTCCGTCGATGAAGAGTTGCTTTTGATTGGTGATTTCCTCGGCTTCAAAGCGTTTGCGTTCAATTTCTTCGCGTTG
This sequence comes from uncultured Roseibacillus sp., assembly GCA_964618865.1. Lineage (GTDB taxonomy): Bacteria > Verrucomicrobiota > Verrucomicrobiia > Verrucomicrobiales > Akkermansiaceae > Roseibacillus. The sequence goes on from CAZUEC010000443.1 coordinate 1,876, forward strand.
CAGTTGCAGTTTTTCGAGTTGAGACTCGGCTTGCTGAAGTTGGCGGTTGTATTCATCACTGGCGGCGGGGGCGCTAGCCTTTGAAGAAGCGATGTTGAGATGCTGTTTTCGCGAGGTAGACATTTTTACTGAAGCGGTAAAAAGATTACAAAATTAACAAACTTTTGGCTACCAGAATATTAAGTTTTATTAAGTAGATCTTCATGAAAAAGTATGACATCGCAGGATTTCTAAGATTCTAGTTCTGCGATTTTCAGCCTGACTCTCTCTCAT
>CAZUEC010000444.1:0-2142 GCA_964618865.1 uncultured Roseibacillus sp.
GCATTGGGGCGTGGGGGGCCGGTTTCTTGAGGGGGGAGGTTTTCGGAAGGAGGTTGGGTTTGATTTTGAACGGTTGGGGAGTCTTGGGTTGGAGTTTGGACTGGAGTGGAGGGGCTTGTTTTAGGTGTTTTGATTTGTAGGTTATTTGGAAAGGAGAAGGAGGGGAGAGTCCAACCCATGCGGGAGATGAGGGCGTCGAGGAGGATGAGCATGAGGGCGGTGATGAGGAGGGGGAGACGAAGGTCGCTGGTGTGAGTGATGGGAGGAGTGAGCCAAGCTTTAGAAAGGTCAATGAGTTCGCGTCCTCCAGAGGCTGCAGAGGTGGCTCGGAGTTCGGCGAGGCGTTCGGGTTCGAAAGCCCACTCGGTGGAGGAGCCGACGGTGTTGGGGCCGAAGGGAAGGGCGTGGTTTCCGGCTTGAATCGATCCGCGGACGACGGAGCCTTCCTCGAGTTCGCGGGTGAGAGTGAAGTGACCAGGGGCGAGGCGTTTCCAAGTGACTTCGTAAGGTTCACCCCCTGCGGTGCCGTCGAGCATTTTGATGGTGGGAGGGTTGTGGGAGAAGGGTTCGCTCCACTCTTGGAGGTCGTAAAGGAGGTCGAGGGTGAGGGTGGTGCCTTCGAGACGATGGCGTATGCCGAGGCCGGGGGGGATGGTGTCGCCGGCGATCCAGTTGCCAACAGATTGGAGGAAGTTGGCGTAGCCGTCCCACTCGCGGGTGCGTTGGGAAAATTCGCCGCCGAGGGGGAAGGAGATGGCGAGGGTGCGACCGAGGCCGCGGCGAGCGTGGGCCACGAGAGGGGCGAGGTATTCGTCTTTGGCTACTAGAGAGCTCGTGGAGTCAGCTTTGGCGTAAGAGAGATTGTAGCCATCGACGGTGGGGAGCCAGTTGAGTTGACGTTGAAAGATTTCAGCTCCGCGTCCGGTGGCTTGGGCATGGATGGGTTCTTCGAGGAAGGCGGAGCGAGCGATGGTGACGGTTTCTTGGGCGAATAGTTTGGGAATTGATAAGGGGCGGTCGGTAAAGAACATGCGGCCGTTACCGAGTTTGGCGATGTCTTCTAACAGTTTTGCATCAATGTCAGTTTTAGTTCCAAGTCCAATTACGGAGACGGTGGCCTTAGCGCGTTCCATTTCTTTGAGGAGTTTTTTGTAGGCGCCAGGTTCTTCGGTGTCGGCAGCATCGGAAAAGAGGATCATGTGTTTGGTGCCAACGTTGGATTTTTTGAGTTGGTCCCAAGCGGCTTTGAGTCCTCGGTAGACAAAGATGCCTCCGCCTTGGGATTGCATGCGGTGAGCCTTTTTGATGAGGTTGTTTTTCTTGTTTCTGATTTTGGTGAGTTTGACGATGTTGTGTGGTTCGGAGTCGACGGCGAGGATGGCGATTTCGTCTTGGCTGCCGAGGAGTTTGATGGCTTCGGCGGTGCCGTTGTTGGCGAGCTGCATTTTGGTGACTGGTTTGCCTCCATTGTTGACGGTCGCGGACATGGAGCCGGAGCGGTCGATGACGATGGCGAGGGCAACAGAGAGTTTGCGGTGTTCGTTTTTGAGCTCCATGGAGACGGGGAGGAGGTCGTCGATGGCTGACTGGTAGTAGCCGCCGGAGCCGAAGGATTGTTTGCCGCCGGCCATGAGGAAGCCGCCTCCTTGTTCTTTGACGTAGAAGGGAATGGCGTCGAGGAAGTCGTTGGGGATTTCGAAAGCGGGGACATTGTTAAAGATGACGGCTTTGGCTCCGGCGAGTTGTCCGACGCGGAGTTTGCTGGTGTCGCGGACGACTTCGAGGGTGTAACTTTGATTGGCGAGGACTTTTTCGAGGGGGTCGGGATTGTATTTGGTGACAAGGAGGACACGGGGACCGCCGGTGATCTGAATCCAGCGCTCGGAGTGATTGTTACCGGGGTGGGCATCTGCGATGATGGGTTGAGCGTCGGCGGGAATGATTTCGGCGCGGTATTGGTAGGAGCCGGTTTTGGAGAGACGGTCGGTGAATTCGGTTTTGGCTACACCATTGACGAGGGTGACGGTGGTTTCGGTGAGGAGGGTGTTGTTGCGATAGATCTTGAGGGGAAGTTCTTTGTCTTCGGCTCCTCGTACGGTGATGCTGAGGACGAAGGGTTCGCTGGTTTGAGCCCGAGGAGGC
>CAZUEC010000445.1:0-2126 GCA_964618865.1 uncultured Roseibacillus sp.
CTTCTCAAGTAGAGCACGACAGCTATCAAGTTCATCCGGAGCACGATAATTTTGTGGATCAATTCAAGAGCTATTGGTCGAAGGTGCAGGTGATGGATCTTGAGGAAGGTCACTAGGAGAAAACTGGCTTTCGACTTTACGAGAAATCCTTTATGCTGAAGAGGTGAGTAGAGTGGTTTCGGAATTTCCTGATAAAAGTCTTTCGCCTGTTATTGATCAAGTTGGCGTTGAGGAACGGGCGGCACGTTTTTGTACTCGGAGCATTAAAAAAGAGAGTAAGCGTTCCGCTCTGCGTTTAGCTGTGACTATGCTCGATGTCACCACTTTGGAAGGAGCGGATTCGGTGGGCAAGGTGCAGCAAATGTGCACGAAGGCGCTTCATCCTGCTCCTGAAGATCCATCCGTGGGACCAGCTGCTGCTGTTTGTGTCTATCCACGGATGGTAAAAACTGCTGCAGAAGCGGTGGCAGGAAGTTCGGTTAAAGTTGCGGCCGTGGCGACTGCTTTTCCTAGTGGCCAAATGCGTCTTAAGGAGAGGCTCATGGAAGTGAAATATGCGGTTGGGCAAGGAGCGGATGAAATTGATATGGTGATTTCTCGTGGGCAATTTTTGCAGGGAGAGTACCGCGCTATTTTCGATGAAATCGCAAGTTGTAAAGAAGCATGTGGCGAAGCGCATCTGAAAGTGATACTCGAAACAGGAGAACTTGCCTCTTATGATCAAGTGCGCTGGGCCAGTGATCTTGCGATGGCGGCAGGGGCAGATTTTATTAAGACTTCTACTGGTAAAGTGAGTCCGGCGGCGACTTTGCCAGTGACTTTGGTGATGCTGCAAGCGATAGAAGATTATCATCAAAGAACTGGGCGCATGGTGGGGATGAAGCCTGCGGGCGGAATCAGCAATGCGAAACTTGCTCTCCAATACTTAGTTATGGTGAAAGAAGTATTAGGGAATAAGTGGTTGAATAACAAGTGGTTCCGTTTCGGTGCGAGTTCACTTACGAATGATCTTTTGATGCAAATTCGCAAACAGGAAACTGGTCGTTATCAAAGTGCAGACTACTTTACGAAAGATTGAAGCTAGAAGCTGAATCCTAAAACTCAAAAAATGTTCTTTAGATTTTTCTGTCTACTCTCTCTCAAGAATTCATCCTGTTAACTTTGTTCTCAAATTTTTTTTATGCCTACTTCATCTAAGCCCGGTCCACATCATTTTGCCTTTGGAGATTACGCGCCGGCTCCAGAATCTGCTGATCATATTTCTCTTAAAAAACAGTATGGTTTTTATATTGGTGGTAAGTGGGTGAAAGCGCCTTCGCGATTTAAGACGATCAATCCTGCAACTGAGGAAGTGATTGCGGAGGTGGGAATGGCTGGAAAGAAAGAAGTTAATCTCGCAGTCAAGGCTGCGAAAAAAGCTTTCAAAGGGCCATGGGGTAAAATGTCTGGTAGCGAGCGAGGGAAGTATCTTTTCCGGGTTGCTCGTCTGATTCAGGAACGTGCTCGAGAGTTTGCAATTATTGAGTCCATGGATGGGGGAAAGCCGATACGGGAAAGCCGGGACGTTGATATTCCTTTGGCGGCGGCACACTTCTTTTATCATGCTGGTTGGGCTGATAAATTAGAGTATGCTTTTCCTGGTCAAAACCCTAAGCCTTTGGGAGTTGTGGGTCAGGTTATTCCTTGGAATTTTCCTCTTTTAATGGCGGCTTGGAAGATCGCTCCAGCTTTAGCTTGTGGCAATACTGTTGTTCTTAAACCTGCGGAAACCACTCCTCTTACTGCTCTCAAATTAGCAGAATTATTCGTGGATGCGGATCTTCCGGCTGGGGTTGTGAATATTATTACAGGGGCTGGAGAAACTGGACAAGCGCTTGTCCAACATCCCGAAGTAGCTAAAGTTGCTTTCACAGGTTCTACTGCAGTCGGAAAGGGTATTCGACGTGCTCTTGCTGGTACGGAGAAAAAATTTACTCTCGAGTTAGGAGGAAAAGCGGCTAATATTATTTTCGAAGATGCGGCTATTAATGAGGCTGTGGAAGGGATTATAAACCGAATTCTCTTTAATCAGGGTAACGTTTGTTTTGCTGGTATGCAGATCTTAGTACACGAATCGGTTGCCAAGC
>CAZUEC010000446.1:0-2119 GCA_964618865.1 uncultured Roseibacillus sp.
TCGTAGAAGTATTCCACACCAGAGCTGACCATTTTTCCACCGAGTCCTTTGATCTTGCTTGCCTTGAATTTGGCTGCCTCGGTGTCGTGGTTGAGGAGGTCGTCGATGATGAGGTTGAGTTTCTTGCGCTTCGGAATCGGGAAGGTGTTGATTTCGATCACTTTTAGAAGGGCGATCAAGAGGGCGACAACCCCGAGTCCAAGGATGCCGTATCCGACCACACCACCGCCTTTGAGGTAGTCTTTGACGGTCTTTTTAGTGCGGGCGACTTGCACGGCCTTACCCATGGTGGCATCGACGGCGACGGTGGCCGCTCCGTTGTTGACGAGGGCTGAGATGTTTTCGCCACCTTCACGTAAAGGTGAAATATTGGGGTAGTCGCTGCTTTCGGCGGCATAGGCGGTGAAGCCGAGTAGTTCGCCATCGTTGGAGGCGAAGTATCCGAGTGGGCCTGCGACTGCGAATTTACCTTCCTTGGCGATGCGGTCTTCGGTGAAAGCTTTACCATCGCTACGAGTACCGCCTGAGACTTTGGTGAGGCGGTCTGCGGTGAGGCGAAGGAGGTTGAGGCGGCGTTGGATTTCCAAAGGAAGGTTGTCCACGGTTTCATCCGCGAGTTTACGCTTTTCCTCGAAGTCCTCGCCAAAGGATTGCTTTTCCGAAGGGTGAATCCGGTTTTTTACCCCGCTGGCGTAGCTACGAAGGAGGTTGAGGGTGAATTCAAATTCACCTTTACGGCTGGAGAGCTCGTTGTTGAGTGTGCGCTGCGCTCCGGAGAGGGCATCTTCGTCTTTGAGGAGCTTGGCGAGTGATTTGTGCTGTTTGAGCACTTTGTCGTCGATTTCCTCGACTGCACGGATGAGGTCTCCTTCTTCTTTGGTGATCTGGGTCTCAAGTGTCTTGAGCTGAGATTGAGCCAAGCGGAGGTCTTGTTCCGCTTTTTCTAAGGCGGACTGAGCTGAAACGGTCCCGGCGAGAGCGAGAGCGATGAAAAGGTGTTTCATGAAAAAGTGTTATTTAGCGATCTCGATGGGAAGGGTGATGAGCTCAGTTTCGCCGGAGCCATTTCCGGCATTGATGAGTTCACGAATTTGTCCCGCGAGTTCGGGGTCGGAGATTTTGGTCTCAGTCCAGCCTTCTGGGGAGGGAGTGAGTTGTAAGGCGATAGTGCCGGCTTCGTTAGCGGCGTAGCCCATGGCGAGGCCGAAGTAGATGCCATCTACGGCAAGTTCGTCTTCACCGTGGGTGATGAGTCGGTTGTCGAAGGGGGTGATGACTTGGTTGAATTTTTCGGCCTCGATGAGGATGGTAATCATGGCCTGCAGGCGGCCATTTCTGCTAATCTTTTCCTTGTCCTTACGTTTGACGAAGTTTTGGTGATCCGTGATTTGCTTGGCCAAGCTACTGTTGCTGTTGATGAGCTCTTCAGGAAGTAGGGGGATGACCGCGGAGACTTTCGCGTCGAGATCATTGAGGCCATGAAGGAGGGCTTTTCGGCCGGCATCGTAGTTGTCTTTAGCCTCGATTTTTTCTTTGGAGCTTTCGTCGCTAGAGTTGATGCGCTTGTGTGCGGCGAGGATCTCGTCCTTCATTTGCTCGCGTTCGGAAATGAGAGCTGCTTTGGAATCCTGAAGGATTTGCTTTTTTTCCCGCCACTCACGTTGCTTTGTCTGGGTCTCTTTCATGATCGCGATCCATTTTTGCACGGTGGCACGGATCTGCTTATTCTCTTCATTCGCCTGCAACTGCATGGGGAGCAGGGGCAGGATGGTGAGAGCTAGAGTTGGGAAAAGAGTGCGCTTCATTTGGAGGATCCTTTTAACGGTATTTTATTCAAGTAGGCAACCCACCATTGTGACACCTTTGTCACTTTGTGAAATGGGGGCAAAAAAAGAGCCGCTCCGCCACTCAGCGGAACGACTCTTTTAGTTGGATTTCCTGCGGAAATTTTTATTCCAGATTACTCAGCTTCGACTCGGAAGAAGAGTTTTGGAGTATTTTCGGGCACTTCGAAGGTGATTACTCCTTCTTCAGAAGTGGCGTCAAGGGTCGCACCTGCTACGTCAACGAAGGTGGAATCAACCAAGCTCTCAGACTGGGTGATTCTGTAGTTTGTGCC
>CAZUEC010000447.1:0-2117 GCA_964618865.1 uncultured Roseibacillus sp.
CTTTTTTCATGCTCGCTGGTGGTGGGGAGCAAAGGGTTTTGAGACGACTTATAATGTGCTGATGATAATTGCTTGTGTGCTTTTTATCGTCGGTTTTTTTTCCGCTGTGGTTTGCGGTTTGGGCGGAGTGTGAACTGGTGGGCGCGTTTTGCTCCGGTGCTGGGGTGCTACGGTGCTCCGGGGTCTTCGTCGAGAGCGATCTGTAGGGTGAATATTTCACCGGGGATGAGGTCGTTGAGGGTTAGAGTGATTTGTTCAAAACCGGGTTCTGAGGAGCTCGCAATGGTTGCTGAGGATAGGTCTATGGGGTTCTCTAATGGGAAGTTGGTGCCAGCGAGGAGGGTGTAGGTGAGGCCACGTTGGGCGGCATCGTTTCGTTGGAGGAAGGTGACTTCGGCTCCGTCCCCGGATGCGTTGCCGGTGACGGTGATGCCGATTTGGAGGCCTGTGGGGGTGGTGGGGGATGAGGTGTTTAGGTCTCCTCCGAGGGCATACTCGAGGAGGTTTCCTAAGGTGTCGCCATCGTCATCGCCTTCTTCTCCTTGGGAGGCGAAACCACTCACGAATTGACGGAAGCTGGGAAGAAGTGATTCTGAAATTTGGAGGGATGTTTCGTTGGTTTCGTTGGCTTTGACGGTGGCGTTGAAGGAGAGGTTGGCGGTGGCAGGGAGGGCATTCCAGAGAAGGGAGATTTGTCCGCTTTCACCTGGGTCTAGAAAGGCGCGATTGAGAATTATGGTGTTGGTTCCTTCACTGCGTTCAAAAAAGTCGGCTCCAGTTATAGAATCGGGGAGAGTGGAGAATTGTTCGAGACGGATTTCGATGTTGTTGGCTCGGGTGCTGCCGGTATTCGTGACGTCGAGTGCGATGCTGCCGGGGTAGGCTTTTCTAAGAGTTAGGGTGACGTTTTCTTCGAGGTCTAGAGTGGTAACGGATGGGTTGAGGGGGGACAGTTGAAAGCCTTCATTTGCCATTAGGGCATTTAGTTCATTCGCGTAGAAGGGGATGAAGGCGGCGAAGGCGAATTGGCTGTTTGCGGTGTCTGCTACGAGAGAATTGGTTCCGACGAGAGCGAGTTCACCATTGACTGAGAGGAAGGAGGGGCTTCCGGAGTCTCCTGGTTCTAAGAAGGAATCGTTAGGATTCCCTGCTGGGATGTTGTACTGGAGGAGAAGGAATTGTGTATTGTCGAAGGATGCGGATACTGAGAGGTTGAGATCTGAGAGCCTAGAAATAGAGGTGAAGGATGTGAATCCTGCGGTGGCTGTGATTCCAAAAACATGACCGGCTCCAAAATAAGATGATTGTTGATTGAAGTTGGCATAGCGAAAGGGAGTGATGACGGAGGTATCAACTGCCTCTTCTAAGGTGCCTAGGGTGAGGTCGGTGTTGCCGTTTGCATCGCTAATGATCTCAACGCTTCTAATTTCGTGAGTGTAGATTTGTCCGTCACTTCCGAGGAAGCGTACTTGGCCGTTGGCAGAGGGGCGAAAATGGGTGGCGCAGACGAAGTGCTGAGGGGAGACCATTGCGAACTGGCGTCGATTGTCTTGTACGAACCATGCGATGCCGGTGGTTTCAAATCCGTTGAGAAGGAAGGAGGGGTTTGTGCTGAGGGTGCTGGGAGAGCTGAGTGGTCCAATGAAGCGAGCGTTGTCGCTGGTATTCTGGTTATCTCGAAATTGGAGCGCGTTTGCCGATGAGAGCAAGGCGGTCAAGATGAGGAGAATGGACAAAAGGGGTTTCATTGAGAGTGACTCGGGGCGGACTTTGGGGGTGAAGTGGCCGTTAAGGACATTAGATTGTAGTCCACTCGATTATTTAAGCAGGCTGTAATTATTTGTTTTTTTGTAATGCTTGGAATGATTGGGGTATTTTCGCTTATTTGGGGTCGTTTTGTGAGCCGTGGGTAGGATGGTAGGAGGTTTTTCTAGGCCAAATATTTCATGGGAAGCTTAGGCTTTTTTCCAAATGACTTTGTCGAAATGTTGTTTTTTTGATCTTCGATGAGATATGGCAAGAGGGTTGCTCTTCAGTCATTTCTGCAATCTCATCTGGAAGAGGGTCTAGACCATTTTTCAAAAGTCTATTCGTCTATCGAGTTTTTTTAAGGTTTG
>CAZUEC010000448.1:0-2110 GCA_964618865.1 uncultured Roseibacillus sp.
ACCCATAAGAGACGGTCTGGTGTTTGTCGGGAGAGATGATTTTTGACCACCTTGTCTCTGTCGTCTTCATCAATGCTCATTTCATTGAGCCCGGTCAGGCCAGTCTCAAGTGAGCATAAGGCTTTTTGTAAACTCTCAGTGAATGTGCGTCCAATGGCCATGGCTTCACCGACAGATTTCATGGCGGTGGTTAGGATGGGTTCTGCGCCTGGAAATTTTTCAAAGGCAAAGCGAGGTATTTTTGTCACCACATAATCAATGGTGGGTTCAAACGCCGCTGGGGTGGCGCCTGTAATGTCATTATCGAGCTCATCAAGGGTGTAGCCAACCGCCAATTTGGCTGCGATCTTGGCTATGGGAAAGCCCGTGGCCTTAGAGGCGAGCGCGGAGGAGCGAGAGACGCGCGGGTTCATCTCAATCACAACCATGCGGCCATTTTCTGGATTAACCGCAAATTGGACGTTTGATCCTCCTGTCTCTACGCCGATCTCGCGCAAGACCGCAATAGAGGCGTCGCGCATAAGTTGATATTCTTTATCTGTTAAGGTGAGAGCAGGCGCTACCGTAATACTGTCACCTGTATGCACGCCCATCGGGTCAATATTTTCAATGGCGCATATGATAATACAATTATCGGCTTTGTCGCGGACGACTTCCATTTCATATTCTTTCCATCCTAAAAGGCTTTCATCAATAAGCACTTGATGGGTGGGGGAGGCCGAGAGTCCAGAGCGGACAATCTCTTCAAATTCCTCCTTATTATAGGCCACTCCTCCCCCAGTTCCGCCGAGGGTGAATGCGGGACGAATAATGGCAGGCAGACCTAAAATATCCAGCTTGCTCATGGCGAGGCTTACGCCCGCATTAATATCCCCGTCCGGGGCGGTAATAATTTCCGCCTTGGGGTTTTCAAGGCCAATTTTGGTCATAGCCGCCGCAAAGCGTTCGCGGTTTTCCGCCTTGTCAATCACGTCTGCTTTGGCCCCGATCATCTCGACACCGTATTTTTCGAGAACGCCCATCTCTTCAAGTTTTAAGGCTGTATTCAGAGCCGTTTGCCCGCCCATAGTCGGGAGGAGCGCGTCTGGGCGCTCTTCTTTGATGATTTTTTCAACAATTTCAGGGGTTATCGGTTCAATATAGGTCGCGTCCGCCATACCCGGATCTGTCATGATAGTGGCCGGATTGGAATTCACTAAAATAACCTTATAGCCCTCATCCCGTAGGGCTTTGCAGGCTTGAACGCCGGAATAGTCAAATTCACAGGCTTGGCCGATTATGATGGGGCCTGCGCCAATAATCAGAATACTGTTTATGTCTGTCCGCTTACCCATATTTTTCTCGCTTAAAGGAGGCCGAATCTCGGCTGAAAACGCAAATTGTCCCCCCATAAAGATTTGTGCGAGCAGTGACAAGGATTAGTTGCGTTTTTGTCGCTTTTTAGGTGATATATTTATGATATAAAAGCCGAGCTATAGCTCGGCTTTTAATGTTCTCCATTCTCTGAAGGGTTCCACGCGGCGGATATTAACAATCTGGATTATGGGAGAAATGGACGGGTTTGTTCTCCCAATTCATGCCACTTAATTATTTATGTGCCGTATAATTTGCTTCAAGATCATGTGTCCAAATCCCTAGGCAATTATGACGCGCTTTGTTTTGGAGTTTATAATAATCATCATTATCAGCGTATTTAATAGACGCAATGGCCAAGCCAGAGGCGAGCGTGTCACCGTTCACATAGGTGCCCCAGCAATATATATAGGCCGAAATTCGGTTATATTTTCCGTCGCCAATGTTTTTTAGTCGAATATTTTTATCTTTGCATAGCTAGGAGAGTGTTTCGCGCGCGACACTAAAAAAAGGGGCACCTTTTTCGGGTGTGTCAATAGCGTGTAGTCGAATTTTGATGATTTCATTTTATGACGAGAAACATAAAGCGTATCCCCGTCAATAACCCGTTCTAGCCTAAAGCTATGGTCCGTGTAATAGCTCTCGAGTGTTTGATTCGTTTTTGTATAGCTGCATTGGTTTAGAGACGGTGTAATTGCGACGCCGAGAATAAAACTTGTCACCATAAGGAATGAATTTTTTACATATACCATTGATT
>CAZUEC010000449.1:0-2101 GCA_964618865.1 uncultured Roseibacillus sp.
GGTGAGCTCTAGTCTCATCATCCTGTGAAAATTTTTAGGAAAGCCGAACCTGATAGGTTCGGCTTTTTTATGTTAGGTTTTCTCAGTCTGGCGCTCTTGATGAGCGGCTGCCAACGGAGTTCTCACGATTTAGGAGCTCCTAATCGAGAGGCAAAAAGGCCTTTCTCAAACGTGCCTTCTTTGACTAAGAAGCCAAGCCGGTCTGATGGGCCAACTCGTTCTTTTCTTGGGTTGAGTAAGAGTGCTGCTCAGGCTAAGGCTGGACAATTAGGTTTAGGAAGTCGGGTGGTGCGCGAAGATTCAGAGCGCTTTATTCTTACGAGAGATCTTCGTAAGAATCGTATTAATTTTGAGATTGATAAGGGGTTAGTGACTTCGGCTAAAATCTTTTGAAGATCAATTCTCCAAACTCGTCATTCTTTTCATATCAAGTCGATGGCACTTTAGGACTTTAAGAAAGGAGATTGAGTTCGTTGCTCCGATTTTTATCTCACTTCTTGTTCCTATAGTTCTCTCTTTGCCTCATGGGCTCTGTATCGTCATTTGGTCGCAGGGGATTACTCGGGGTTGTCTGTTGTGATGATGGGGGTGAATCTTGGAAATCCTCGAGAAATTTGCTCTTGTTCCGCACTTAATATTCGTGAATGGATTTTGGTGGCGGGGGGAAGTTTATTGAAGAAAGTGGGATCGATGCAGGCGGCGGTGGCGAGGGGATCGGCCATCAAACCATTGCGAGCAATGACGGTGGCCAAGAGAGAATCATTGAGGCCAAGGCCAGTACTGGGATCGATAATGTGTGAATAACGGCGTCCATCAATTTCGACAAATTGTTGCAAATCGCCGGAGGTTGAAACGGCGCAATTACTCACAGAAATGGTGACTGCCAGATCGTTTCGAATATCATTGAGGCCGATGATCCATCCTTCTTGCGTGGGTGGAGGGTCACTGCAACGGACATCACCTCCGACAACGATGAGTGCGGATTTGAGATTTCGTTGTTGAATGGTTATGAGCATCTCGTCGGCTGTATATCCCTTTGCTAAGCCGCCCAAATCGAGTCTGATGCCATTTTTTAACTTACGAATGCGTGTTTTTTCGAGATCAACTTCAATGTGCTGCCAGCCAGTTTGTGCGAGTGCTTGATCTAAAGTGGCTGTTGTGGGAAGGGTTTGAGCGTTTTTAGTTTCGCGCCAAAGGTGAGTCGTGGCTCCGAGAGTGGGGTCGTAGGCTCCATTGGTTAGTTTGGCTAGTTCTAAACCATAGGCAATCATGGTTAGAAAATCGTCTGAGGCGTCGTGCCAGACGTGAGCTTGCTTAGTATTAAAAAGTGTTAGCTCCGAGTCGGGTAAATAGTCGGAGGCTACTTGGTTAATTTCAGCACCTCGCTGGAAAGCATCGCTCATTGCCATTTGAGCTTGTTCTGATGATTCGGCGTAGACTGTGAGGGCAACAAGAGTTCCCATTAACGGTCTTTGCGCGGTAAATTTCCTGAGTTCAATTACGGGGACGTTCTTGAGGCTGTTTTCGTTTTTTTGCCAGAGATAGAAAGCTCCAGCACTCAGTAAGAGAACAATGGTTGGAATTAAGAAACGCCTCGTTTTTTTAGGTTTGGAGAAGGGTGGTTGCGACATGAAACGATAGTAAGGCTAGATATTGTCCTCGTATGCTTTGGTTTTGTTTGAGTTCGAATTCTGTAGATGAGTAGATTGGGTCTTTTGTTCTAGGCTAAAAACAAGGGGAATTAGACCATTAATTATGGCACCGAAATGATGAAGAGAAAGGGTTCGGCTGAAATTTTTCGGAGAGCATCTGAGTTTCATTTTATGTGATGGAGGAGCTAGCTTTGAATGAGGAGTGGGTTAAAAGGATTGGTCTACGCTTGCCAGAATGAAGAATGATTCGTTTAGTTTGGGCATGGAGCATCATGTTTATTTCTGGCTAAACGAGGAGCATCAATCTTCTGAATCACGTGCCGCATTCGAAGTGGGTCTCAAAAAACTCTTTGATATTCAGGAGGTTGCAAGTGGTTCGTGGGGAGTGCCGGCACAAACTGAGGTGCGTCCTGTGACGGAGAATACTTGGGATTATGCTCTTTCTATTC
>CAZUEC010000450.1:0-2099 GCA_964618865.1 uncultured Roseibacillus sp.
ATCCGGGGCCGGCTTGCTACGGGCGCGGGGGGCCATTGACGGTGACTGATGTTAATTTTTTATTAGGAAATCTCGATGAAGAGCGAGTGGGGATTCCGCTTTCTCGGAAAGCTGCGGAAGAGAGTTTTGAGGATTTGAAAAGGGAGATGAGGAAGGGGGGTGCGGTGGTGCCGTTAGATCGAGAGCTTTTGGAGGGTTTGCGTTCGATTGCGGTGGAGCGGATGGCGGAGGCGGTGCGTTCGATTTCGGTGGGAGAGGGTTTTGAGCCGGGGGAGTATACTTTGGTGGCTTTTGGAGGTGCGGGGCCGCAGCATGCTTGCGAGCTGGCTGAGAGTTTGGGGGTGAGCCGGGTATTGGTGCCGGGTGATGCTGGGTTGTTGAGTGCTTGGGGGTTGCATCGTGCGCGGAAGGAGAGGGTGAAAGAGGTTCAGGTTTTGCAGTTGATGGAAGAGTTGGGTGATCAGTGGGGAGATTTATTGCGAGGAATACGGGCGGAGGCGGAGGGGCTTGTGATGGGGAGTGTGCTTTCGAGTTGGTTGATTGAGGTGCGAGTGGCAGGGCAGGCGGCGTTGATCGAGTTGGCTTTTGAGGGGAGTGAGTTGCCGACGTTGGAGGCTTTGGAGCAAGAGTTTTCGCAGTGTTATCAAGCTCGTTATGGTTATGAGCGACCGTTGGGGCATTCTTTGGAAGTGGTGATGGTGAGGGGAGTGGCTCAGGAAGAGGGGAAGGATGAGGAGTTTGAAGTTTTTGAGAAGGAAGAGGCGGGAGCGGATTTTTTGAGTGGAGATTATTGTACGATTCTTATTGGAGAAGGTTGGCGAGCTCGAAGAGGGAGCCAAGGGAGTCTTTTGTTAGAACGTGGATTTCGTAAGCAAGTGGTGGTGAGGGAAGGGGCGGTGGGGGAGGAGCTGATGCGAGCTCGCTTTGAGAGTATTGCAGGAAGAATGGGAGAGTTGTTGCAACGAACGGCTTTGTCGGCAAATGTGAAAGAACGGTTAGATTTTTCCTGTGCTTTGCTAGATGGAGAAGGGCGTCTTTTGGTTAATGCTCCTCATATTCCGGTTCATCTGGGAGCATTAGGAGTTTGTGTGCGTAAGGTTTCCGAGCAACGAGAATGGCGGCGAGGAGATGTCTTGGTGGTGAATCATCCAGGATTTGGAGGTTCGCATTTGCCGGATGTGACGGTGGTGAGTCCGGTGTTTGGGCAAGGGGGGGTAGTTGCTTATGTTGCGAATCGGGCTCATCATTCTGAGATTGGAGGGAAGGCGCCTGGTTCTATGCCAGGTGATGCGACTTGTTTGGAGGAGGAGGGGGTGGTTCTGAATCCAAGGTTATTAGTGGATGCTGGGAAGGAGTGTTTTGATGAGGTGGAAGAGATTTTGCGGAGCGCAAAGTATCCCAGTCGGGCGGTGGCGGAAAATATAGCGGACCTCCATGCGCAAGTGGCTTCGAGCCGAGCAGGGGTGCAGGGGATGGAGGGGTTGCTGTTTCAGTTTGGGGAAGAGCAGGTGTTGAGGGGAATGAATTCTCTTTATGCTCGAGCGGCGAGATTGATGGCAGAGCGTTTGAAAATGACGAGAACATGGAGGGCGGAGGGTTCGATGGATGACGGTTCGGTGGTGAAGGTGCTGCTGCGAAGTGAGGAGGGGAGTTTGGAGGTGGATTTGAGGGAGAGTGCTTCTTCTCATCCTGGTAATTTGAATGCTACGGCGGGGGTGACGCGTAGTGCGATTTTGTATGCCTTGCGCCTTTGGTTAGATGAAGATCTACCGCTCAATGAGGGGCTTTTGGAGCGAGTTCAGATTCGGGCAGAGGGCACTTTTTTGGAACCAGAGTTTGCGGAGGAATGGTCGCTTTGTCCGGCGGTGGTGGGTGGAAATGTGGAGACCAGTCAGCGTATTGTGGAGGTGGTTTTGCGGGCGTTGGGAGTGGGTGCCGAGAGTCAAGGGACGATGAATAATTTGTTATTTGGGAATGAACATTTCGGGTATTACGAGACTATTGGGGGAGGTTCTGGCGCTACGAAATGTTCAGATGGTGCGAGTGGGGTTCATGTTCACATGACGAATACTGCGATCACTGATCCGGAGGTGTTAGAA
>CAZUEC010000451.1:0-2096 GCA_964618865.1 uncultured Roseibacillus sp.
GAGGGTGAAGAAAACTTCGACTTATGAAACAGAAACAAGAATTTTTCACTCCTGAGCTCTCTCAAGATCACGTAAAGCCACTCCAGTGGCAGAACTTTCACAATCTCTAACCACCCGCGGATTGCCCTCCACAACTAACCTTCCCCCAGCACTTCCGCCACCCGGCCCCAAGTCAATCACATGTTCACAGGCAGCAATAACATCAAGATGATGTTCAATCACAACCAAAGAATGCCCCTCATCACGAAGCCTCCTCAAAACCCCCAACAAAACCTCAACATCCTGAAAATGAAGTCCCGTCGTTGGCTCATCTAAAAGAAAAAGAGTATGAGGAGCTTTCGGTTTTGCGAGCTCCGTCGCGAGCTTAACTCGTTGAGCTTCCCCTCCCGAAAGAGTATTCGCCGCTTGCCCCAACTCTAAGTAACCAAGGCCAACATCGCACAAAGCCTCCATCACTCGATGAATCTTAGGAACATTTCTAAAAAAACTACGCGCCTCTTCACAACGCATAGCCAAAAGATCCGCAATTGATTTCCCCTTATAAGTAACCTCCAAAGTCTCCCGATTGTAGCGACGACCTTGACACGATTCACAACGAACCCAGACATCACTTAGAAAGTGCATATCAATCTTAATCGCTCCCCCTCCTTGACACTTCTCGCAACGCCCTCCCTTCACATTAAAAGAAAATCTTCCCGCTAAATAACCACGTTGCTTCGATATCGGTAACTTCGACAAGAGCTTACGCATCTCATCAAAAACCCCAGTATAAGTCGCCGCATTCGAACGAGGGCTTTTACCCAAAGGACTTTGATCAACAATCACGACCTTTCCTAACAAATCCATTCCCTCAATGCGTTCGTGCAAACCAGGGATTGCAGTCGCATGATGAAATTCACGAGCCAAAGCACGCTTCAAGATTGTATTTACCAAGGTAGACTTCCCACTTCCACTCGGACCAGTCACCGCCACCAAGCGACGCAAAGGAATCGTCACATCAATTTGTGCCAAATTATTTTCACTAGCCCCGACAATACGAAGAACCTCATCCGAAGAATTCGAAAGCCCCTCCTTCTTTTCTCCTTCTTTTCTATTCCTTCTAAGCCACTTCCCAGTTACCGAATCTTTCGATCGCAACATCTCAGAAACCGTCCCCGCAAAGAGAACCTTCCCTCCTCCGATACCCGCACCAGGTCCAACATCAATAACCCAATCCGCCTCACGAATCATATCTTCATCATGCTCCACCACCACCACCGTATTCCCCAAATCACGAAGCCGCTTAAGCGCAGTAATCAAGCGCTGATTATCTCGCGCATGAAGACCGATACTAGGCTCATCTAACACATAAAGCACCCCTGCCAAACCGGCTCCCAACTGAGTCGCCAACCGAATACGCTGAGACTCACCACCACTCAGAGTTCCACTTGTCCGATCCAGGGTAAGATACTCAAGACCGACTTCTTTTAAAAATCGAAGTCGCTTCGAAATCTCAAAAGCAACAGGCCTAAGAGCCTGTTCTCGCTCTTTCGCAATTTGAACCGTCTCCATCCAATCACTCGCAGACTTAACATCGAGTCGACACAAATCAGCAATCCCCAGCCCCTCACTCTTTTCCTGATCAGAAAAAAGCTTCACTGCTAACAGCTCAGGTCGTAACCGTTCTCCTCCACAAGCTACACACTTCTGCCAAGTCATAAAACGCCCCATCATTCGCTTCACACTCTCACTCTCAGTATCACGATAAAGTCGTTCAACCTGACGACAAAGCCCCTCGAAAGGTTTGTTAAAAGTTCGTTGATCTCCTTCCCTTTCCCAAAGCACCGAAATCGTCTCTTCACCAGTTCCATAGAAGAGAAACTCTCGAAATTTTTGAGGCAACTTCTTCACCGGCATCTCCATATCAACACCAAAATGCTGCGCTAAAGCCTCCACATGGAGCTGATTCCAACCCTTTCTTTTAGCCCCCTTTGCTGCTCCAGAATTCCAAATTTTAACCGCTCCTTCTGCTAAACTTAAAGACTGATCTGGAATCACTAAATCAGGATCAAAAAATAACTCCCGCCCCAAACCATGACAAACCGGACACGCACCCT
>CAZUEC010000452.1:0-2095 GCA_964618865.1 uncultured Roseibacillus sp.
TGGGGTCTGGCGGACAGAGAGGGATTCGAACCCTCGGAGACATTGCTGCCTCACACGCTTTCCAAGCGTGCGCATTCGACCACTCTGCCATCTGTCCTTTGAGTGGGCGCGGACGCTACAAACCTTATTTCACCTTGGCAACTCGAAAGTGACAAAGCCTCCTCACCAAATGCTCTCATCTGCTCAATACTCAAAAGACCCGAATCTCGATTGTCCCTTCCATCCTTTCACTCTAGACTTTCCTTCTTGGCTCTCGAAAAAGACAGACCTAACTGGGTAGGAACCATTGTCAGCACAGCCCTTGTAGGACTGGGTTCGATTCTAGTGCTCTTCCCAGCCTGGCTGCCCCGTGCTTCCACCAGCGGGGTCGATATCGAGGATTCTGCGGTCGAACTTCTTCAAATCGCACTCCTTCTCCTCTCGATGGCCATTCTCCTCGCTGCGGCCGCACATGCGGGACGCTTTCGTCCCATTTATCAGGCTCTCGCCATCGGTTGCCTGGCCGCCGCCATCGGCGAATCCCCCTGGCTCGATGACTTCCTCCCTTTCAGCCAAGAATGGTTTCTCCTCCCAACCCTTGGCTCCATCTTCTTTCTCTTCGTAAAAAATCCACGCGAAACTCTCCGCTTTATGGGACTTTCTGCTCGCCAGCCCGCCTCCGGATTCATCGCCGCCGCCATCATCATCAGCTACGTTTTTGCCGAATTTTTCGGCTCCCGCCACTTTTGGGAAGCCAGTCTAGAAGGAGAAGTCCCCCCCGGCCTCCCCAAGATCTGTTCCGCTTACTTGGAACTACTAGCCTGTTATTTCATCCTTGTTGGAGTGATAGGCTTCACCCTTCCCCTGCGACGTGGCAGGGACAACTTCTAACACAAGATGGCCCGCCGTTACCCCCTCATCAAACGATTCTCTTGGCGTCTGGAGTATGGCGGTTACCGCCTCATGGAAGCGGCTCTCGCCATCACTCCCCTCGCCTTCATTGATCGAATGGGCACCGCCATTGGCTTCTTGTTTTATTACCTTTCGCCCCATTACCGAGCTCTTGCCATTCGGAATTTACGCATCGCTTACGGGGCTGAAAAAACAGCTCAAGAAATTCAAAAATTAGCCCGCGCAACCTGTCAGCGCACTATCGCTAATTTTCTAGGCACACTCAAAACAACCATCCTCCCTACCGAAGATGTCAAACAACACGCCACTCTCCAAGGAGACGAACATCTCAAAAACGCCTTAGCTAAAGGCAAAGGCGCCATCCTCGTCCTCGGTCACATGGGCAATTGGGAAATCCTCAACCGCTTGCACCAATTTCTGCCCCCCAACACCCCCGCAGGTGGCATCTATCAGCCTCTCAAAAATCCTCTCGTCAATGCTCACCTCCTCAAACAACGAGAACAAGACGGTTCAAAGCTTTTTAATAAAAGAGAAGGCTTCCATGCTCCGGCCAGCTTCGTAAAAAAAGGCGGCTTGCTCATTGTCGTAGCCGACCAAAAAGTAGGTCGAGCCGGAGTGCCCATTCCTTTTTTCGGACGCCTCTCCTCTCTCTCCCCTTTGCCAGCACTCCTTGCCAGAAAAGCCAACTCGCCAATCATCGCTGCCGGCATCGAAACGACCGAACCAGGTCATTGGCAGATCGTATTTTCGCCCCTTCCCGATCGTTCTCAAACCGAAGACATTACTTCAAACTTAGAACAACTCATTCGGCGTTCCCCAGCCGACTACTTATGGCTACACAATCGCTGGAAGCTCGATCGTCACTCCCCCCTCTCCATCAGCGGCAAAAAGAAGAACAAGCCCTCTTCACCCACCACTCCTTTGCGAATCCTCATCGTCACCTCTCGCGAGCCCGAACCGAACTCTCTCTTGACCTTCCTCGCTCAACGTCATCCGCAAGACATCCCTCTCGCTTTTGAATATCTCATCATTCGTCCTCAGGTAAAACAGAATCCAGACTTCCCCAAATTTCCTATTCACCAAATCATTGCTCCCACCCCAGAGCAACTCACCGCTCAAATCAAAGTCATCGACCTTCAAAATCCGAGACCACTCGAAGCGGCGATCATCGAGACCCCATCCTCCGATCTCAAAAAAGCACTCG
>CAZUEC010000453.1:0-2089 GCA_964618865.1 uncultured Roseibacillus sp.
ATACGCGGGCCGATTTCGACGTTTTTGGGCTTTTTGACCTTATTTTCCTCGAAGCGAGAGGAGCCTTTGCCGTGCTCAACAGAGAATTCTTGCAGCGAGCACTCGCCAGCTTGGTCGCAGATTGGGCAATCGAGAGGGTGATTGATGAGGAGGAACTCCATGACTCCTTCTCGGCACTTTTCGACCAAATCGCCGCCAGTGCGAATTCCCATGTTCTCGGCCACGGTGTTGGCACAAGCGATTACGGGACGAGGCATCGATCCAATTTCTTGGAAGCCATTGTCGTCATAAGAAGGGGCTTGTCCTGGAGCCAAACGAGGTGGCATGCCCATCTGCACGAGACACATCCGGCAGTTTCCTGGAGATGATAACTTGGGGTGATAGCAGTAGTGGGGAACCTCTTTTTCGGCCTGCTTACAGGCTTCAATCATACGTGTTCCCTTGGGCACTTGGATCCAGTGGCCGTCGATTTGAACATTAACCATGCCCTTCTCAGTCGCGAGGTCTTTGGGCAGGGGCGGGGTGGTCGTCGCGGAGTCGCTCATCGAGATACGCGGGGACTATGAATCGCAAGCCTATTGGGAGCAAGAGGACTTTGTGAAATTTTTCACAAAGTCGAGAAGAGGCTGTTTTTCCTTGGAGTGGTAGCGTTTTTCTCTCTGTTTAGGAGTGTTTTGTTTCGGTCGAATTGGGTAGATAGGGGGGGAGCGGTCTATTTTTACTTGAGAATGGAAAAGCCTCGTAAGCTGGGTTCGACGTCTCTGGTGGTGGTCATTTGGCTTTTGATGTGATGAGAGAGTGCGGATTCTTCGATGAGGTCGTGGAGGTATTCGTCGATTTCCTCTTCTTCTCCTTGAAGGATTAATTGAACGGTTCCGTCGGGGAGGTTTTTTACGGTCCCGCTTAGGTCGTAGCCTTTTGCTAATTCTCTGCAGGAGTAGCGAAAGCCGACTCCCTGCACTCGGCCTTCGAAGATGGTTTGACGGGCTATCATGGGGTGGATGCTGCTCAGGAAAAGGTGGTGGAGGCAAGATTTGGAGGTTGATGGTTTTGGAGGTCGAATTTTGCAAATTCGGGATTGCTGGTGAAGTTGTCTGAAGGGGAGGGCGTCTTTGGAGCCGATTATGTTATCGTCGCGGTGTCTCTCTTTTGGTTCACGTTGCGATAGTTGAGTGAGAGAATGCAGAAGTTTTGGGGGGCTGTCACTTGTCTCCTTTGAGATTTGAAGGTTTGAAAAAAATCACACGCGGCTAGAGCTTGCTTCACGAAGGAAAGAATGGCTCATTCGCGGACGCAGCTCATGAGCAAGAAACGGGATTTTATTAGGGACATTGTGGCAGAGGATTTGGAGTCGGGTAAGCATGAGACGTCGGTTACGCGTTTTCCTCCGGAGCCGAATGGCTATCTCCACTTGGGGCATGCCCGAGCCATTTGTCTGAGCTTTGGCATTGCGGAAGAGAATGCGCAAACGGGTGCACGTTGTCATCTTCGTTTTGACGATACTAATCCTGCGAAAGAGGAAAGTGAGTATGTGGAAAGCATCAAGCGTGATGTTGCTTGGTTAGGATTCGATTGGGGGGAGCATCTTTATTTTGCGAGTGATTATTTTGAGTTTTTTTACGACTGTGCAGTGCACCTTATTCGGGAAGGGAAGGCGTATGTTGATGAGCAAACCTTAGAGGAAATGCGAGCTAGCCGTGGTTCGGTAACGGAGCCGGGAGAGGCTTCTGTTTATCGTGAGCGTTCAGTGGCGGAAAATCTCGATCTTTTTCAGAAAATGCGAGCAGGAGAATTTGCTGATGGGGCGGCAGTTCTTCGAGCAAAGATTGATATGGCGGCTCCTAACATGAATATGCGGGACCCGGTTCTTTATCGAGTGATGCACGCGAGTCATCATAATACGGGCGATGCTTGGAAGATTTATCCGATGTATGATTTTGCGCATTCTTTAGAGGATGCTAAGGAGCATATTACTCATTCGCTTTGCACCTTGGAGTTTGAGGATCATCGTCCTCTTTATGATTGGGTGGTGGATAATTGTCCGGTGCCTTCCAAGCCGCGTCAGATTGAGTTTTCACGCTTAAATTAC
>CAZUEC010000454.1:0-2085 GCA_964618865.1 uncultured Roseibacillus sp.
CCCCAAAGAGTTGATCCCTCTGAGTATCGATCCCTCTGAGTATCGCGCTCTTCGACTTTAGTCCTGAAGAACAGTCTTTCCTCGGTACTTGAGCGCGTAAGGAATGAACCCAATCGCCGTGAGAAACATGAGACCAACGAAAAACCAAAAGTAATTCGCGCCCTCTAATCGAGTACCTCCACCTGCGAAATACTCCACCTCAAAAGGATAAAGATTTTCAGCTTCTTCCTGCTCATCCGTCAGTCCTAATTCAGCCTTACGTTTCGTCAACCACGATTCCGCAGGAACAAAACGATCGCTCCACCTTTTCTTTTCGGGAGCCTCTGGCTCAGGAAGAGTCAGAACCACTCCCAGATCCCATTTCGTTTTCGCTTTCTGATCCGGACCAGCAGAGGAAATCCTCACAGTCCGCGAATTCAGCTTTTTATAAAGCCAAGGTTTCCCCCATGGATCCTTATCTTGGGAGATCAACTTTTCTCCCTCAAAGTCGGAAGGGAATTCACTCGTGGTCTCAAGAAAGAGAGCCACTTTCTCTTCCAAGAGAGAAGAGTAATTCGACTGCACCTTTCCCGCGACCATTCTCAAGTCATCTTCGGTACCAAAATCATCATCAAAGCCAGCTTGATTGAACTCAAAAACCTCAATTCGATTTTTTGCAGCAACCACTTCCAGCTTAGCCACCTCGTCAAAAGGAGAATCGATACGAATGAAATAATTCACCCCCGCCGTAAAAATATTTCCCAAGGCCACCGATGCCAAAAAAAGCCCCATTACAATCGACTTAATCGTCTTCGGAGCTTGGGTATAAGCAAACTCCAACGCCACAATCGAAACCATCACTTCGGAAGCAGTGAGCAAGAGATAAGCAAATAATTGCCACGCAATATTAGGACGTCCTCCCCCATCGATACGCGTTTGAGTGATCGCAACGAGAAGAAAAGCAGCCACCATTACAAAGAGTCCGATCCCAATTTTTCTTAAGGGAGTCAGAGGCCAAATTTTCGAAATCGCAGGGTACAGAAGATAAGTGAAAACTGGAATCAAAGTCAGAACCAAGAGAGAATTCACCGACTGAATTTGCGAAGGTAACCACTCACGTCCTAAGAATTGACGATCCATATCCTGGGATTGAAAAATCCACGTCGAACCTGTTTGATCAAACAGAGCCCAGAAAACCGCCACAAAAAGAAAGAGCGGCACAATCCTCGCAATACTAGCCAACCCTTCTGCACTCGTCAGCTCTCGCATCGTCTGCACTCGATTTGCTGGAATGTGAACAAAACGCTTCCGTCCCATCCAAAAAACAATCGTGGCTAAAGCCATCAACACCCCAGGAACCCCGAAAGCCCAGTGCGGACCATACCACTTAAGAAGCCATGGCGTCAAAAGCGTCGAAACCATCGCCCCCAAATTGATCGAAAAATAAAACCAATTAAAAATCTTAGGCAATAAATGCGCATTACCTCTTCCAAACTGATCACCCACATGAGCCGAGACACAAGGCTTAATCCCACCCGAACCAATCGCAATCAAAGCCAGTCCCGCGAATAGCCAAGTCCTCGCATCCCCCGCTAACCCCATCAAAGCCAAAGCCGCATGGCCTGCCACATACACTAAGGAAAGCGTAATAATAGTGCGATACTTACCCAGAAAGAGATCAGAGATAAGCGCCCCAATAAGAGGAGTGATATAAACCCAAAAATTGAAAAAATGATAATTAGCCGCCGCCGCACTCTCCTCCATCGCCACCCCCGGGCTCTCATTCATGAGGTGGAGATACTGCACCATAAAGACAGTCAAAATCCCCTTCATTCCATAGAAAGAAAAACGCTCAGCAGCCTCATTACTGATAATATGAGGCACTCCCGGCGGCATCCCAGTGTGATCACCAGGTTTAGTTTGGAAAGTAGACATCGTTTCGAGATCAAAAGTCTCTCTAAACAAAACGAAAAACGCGATGCTAAACCCTTACCCCGACAACTCTCCCTCCTCGACCTACCCGAAAAGACTCGAAATCACCTCCCAAAATTCTACTAGACCGTTTTCCAAAAGTTCGTTCGTTTATCGCCGAGAGAGAATTTCTTG
>CAZUEC010000455.1:0-2081 GCA_964618865.1 uncultured Roseibacillus sp.
CCTCTAGCAGCAGCCCCCTTCCTACAGCAGCCCCCCTCTTCCCCCTTCCAGATCAGATTCTGGCCCCCTACTGAGCCCCAAAAAGGCCCAATCAGTCACTTTTTGACGCCCTTTTCCTCCAAAAACCTCACCCCTCTCCTAAGCTTTCCAGCTCAAAAGCGATGAGCTTGACGAATATGACACAAATGTTAATATTTAATGACTTCAATATTAACCGTGACCGTTTCAGAACTCAAAACTCAGCTCGCTGAACTGCCCGAACAGCCTCTCACCATCGTCCTTCCAGACGGGAGCAACATTCCCGCCCACTTTCACGTCACCGAAGTCGCCTTCTGTAAAAAAGACTTCATCGACTGTGGAGGCACCGTTCGCCATGAAGGGAAATGCCTTCTCCAAGTCTGGGTCGCCAAAGACTATGACCACCGAGTCAACTCCTCCACTCTCGCACGTATTTTAGAGCACGGAAAACCAGTCATCCCCACCGACTCTCTCCCCGTTGAAATTGAATACTGTATGCCAGGCCTCACTTATATGATCTTGGAAAAAATTTCGCAAAAAGACAACGGCCTCCACCTCATTCTCACTCACAAAGTCACGGACTGTCTCGCCAAAGACGTCTGTGGAGTAACCCCAGAAGGCAACGCCTGCACTCCTGGTTCTGGATGTTGCTAACTTTCTCTCCTAACCACTTACCCAACTACCCATGAAAAATCATCCCCTCCTCACCCTAACCATTTTCACCGGTTTTTTTCTAACGGCATGCAGCAGTAACACCAAAACCACCAGTGACAATATCGCCACCGTAGCTGCCACTCACAATGCAGTCTCTGCTGATAGCTTAGCACAAGAAACCCTCAATGAAGTCAACAACCACCGCGCAAGCAAAGGGTTAGTAAGACTCAAATTTCACCCCGGGCTCAACCAACTAGCTCTCAAACATTCGCAAGCCATGTTTAAAAAAGACGAGATGAGCCATTTTGGCTTCAGTAAACGAGCCAAAATCTCTCAAAAAAAACACCAAATGGGAGCCATGTCAGAAAACTTACACCGTTCATGGAACGTCGTTCCAACCGGTGGCTCCATCACTAACCAATGGGTAAACTCTCCCAAGCACCGAGAAAATATGGAAGGAGACTACTCTCATGCCGGCTTAGGAATTATTCGTGTAAATAACAACATCTTCACCACTCTTCTTCTAGGCCAAAGCGTTCAAACCCAAACCTTTGGAACAGGTAGAACTCCCCTTCTCGGATTCTAACTACCTTCTCTATCTAAAAAAACAAACGCAAATCAAAAGTTGGCCCACCGTTTGCTCAAGGGCAGGAGAATCATCCTCCGCCCTTATCAAATACATAGTTGAAAGTTGCGCCATCGACTGGCAGCCCCTACCGATTCGAGAAATTATCCAGAAAGCACAAATGGAGGGACACCATCCCTGCCGCCTCCATTTAGGACACTGCGAAGCAGGCTCTCTTCGTCGACACCTCAATGAAAACTTCGATGAAAATGTCCCTAACTCACTAACGAGCACCTATTACCTAGGCCTCAAAGTTCAAGAAGAAGACCAAGAGCACTTAATCGAAATCGATGGTGAAAAATCAGTTATAGAATCCAAAGACGACCTCCCCCCCATAGAGAACAACAAGTCGCCTCGTTGGCATGATCACGACCCCATTCCAGATGAAGAAAAAACTCAACCTGAACTCTCTCTCACCACTAAATGGGACACCGCAGAGATTCGCTCCCTCATCGAAAAAAATCGGCCACTGGCCACACTCCCGCTTTTCTCTTCCTTGGCCGTCACGAAGCCATGCTACTACGGGTTCACCTCAATAACGCTTTCGGCTCCGAAAGCGTACGCAGCCTAAAGAACCTCCGAAACTCTTTCGGAAAAACTCCCAAGTGGAAAGATCTCCCCCACTCCTCTCTCTGGCAATTCAAGCCTTAATGGCCGGGGCAGGCGCAAGAGCGACGACTTGCGCCTGCCCTTCCGCCATCACCCACTCTACCTCCACTCCTGCTACTCGCGCATGATAGCTCTGCTCTTCACCAGCGCGATAAGCCGGTCCTGGCCGATGAGC
>CAZUEC010000456.1:0-2080 GCA_964618865.1 uncultured Roseibacillus sp.
AGCTGATAGAATGCGCTGGGGCTTGGGGGGGAGGGGTCGGTCCAGTTGAGAATAAGGCCATTGCCATTGAGCAAGGGGCTGCCTCCGGTTTGGGTTTGGAGGTCTGAGGTTCGAATGACCTGATAGTCGAAGATTGAATTAGAAGGCCAGGAGAAGCGAACGTCTTGGGGAATTAAAGAGAGGATGTTCCATTCGAGCGGAAGAATCACTTCCCAGCCGAGATCGGCTAAGGCTGCAAGATCGATGTCGGTAATGACATCGAAGTTGTTACCAGTGTCAGTACTAATAGGAAGCATTAGGGCGGGTCGTTGTTCTCCGTGGGTGGTGCCGAAGGAGCCATAGAGCGGGCTGTTCAAGGTTCCTGTGAAGTGAGCGGTGTCGGCAGAAGGAGGAGAGCCGTTAGCAAAAGTTGTAATGGGGCCGGTGAAGGTTTGGTCGATAACGAGGTTGTCCCAAGGAGCAGAGGAGCCGATGCCTAAGACGTGGGCTATTTCGTGAAGAGCAACTCTGATGAATTCAATTCCTGGGTTATTTTCTTGGAGGGAGAAGTTCCAAATGGAATCGCTATCAAAAGAAATTGAGCCGCCCCAGATTCCGATGTCGGTTCGGTTTGCCCGATCGCGTGCTTCGGCTCCGGCTTGACCTCTACCGAGAAGACGGTCGATCCAAGCGGTGGTGCCACTTGTTCCGGAGGCGAATCCGTTAGGGCCTCCTGTGCCACTGGTGTTACCATTGAGCTGACGTGAGCCGACGTAAATTATGATGGTGTCTTCGGGGATGACGATGTCGTCGAGAGTGGTTAATTCGCCAGTAGTGGGATTGGTGAGTAAAGGGACCCAAGTGGAATTTGAAAATTCCGAGCTATCGATTCGCAAAAGATTATCTTGTAGTATGTTGCCATAAAAATCGGCGACTGCTTCTATGGCGGTTCTTCTTTCTGCGGTGTTGAAAAAATTGTTAGAGTCGAAGCTGTAGTCGATCTGAATGTCGATCGCGGAAAGACTACTAGCGGTGAGACAAGAGAGGGGGAGCAGTTTCTTCATGCTAGCAAGTTAAGATGCTGGTTCGCATAGGTCGAGAGGCTTTTCTGTTTGCATCTGTTAGAAAGGGAGGGGTTTATAGATAGCTGCGCGAAGTCAATACGGCTCGAACATCCCCTACAAATACTTTGGAGCGGAACTCGAGAGGTAATCTTTCGGCATCATCAGATATCCATAGAACTAGACTTTTTACTTTGTCATAATTTTTGAGTTCGAGGGTGGTTTTGTCAATTTTTTGGAGCTTGAGGTCGTATTTGATGGTGCGCCGGGTCGCTAAAATTTCGTTGCCGAGATGTTTGACGCGACAGAGGTAAGGAGATTTGAATGGTCTGACTACGAAGACGGCTTCTTGGCCGGGTTTCAAATCCAAAGAGCGGACCCAGAGAACAGCGGAATGGACACCTAGGGCTCCGGGGTAAGAAAAGGTGGAGGTTGAGGTATTCGTTTTTCCGGTGGAGAGGTTTGTTTCTTGTTCAGTGGAGGTGACGCTTTTTCCGGTGAAACGGGTTTCGGTTTTTTTGCGTTCTTTTTTTGTTTTTTCTTCGGCGACAAAAACCTGAGGGCGGTAGTTAGAGGGTCTGAGGAAGGAAGTGTAATTGAAGTCGAATGGGAATAAGCTACGGACGACTCCGGTAGTAGATCCATAGGATTGCGCGATGAAGTTACGCGGGTAGCGAGGGTCTGAATGGCCAAAGCGAATGGTGGCGTTGCCTGCTTTGATGCTTCCTTTCCAGCTGAGTTCATAGGTGAGCTGGATAGGGCGGAGTTTGAGGTGAGGGCCGGGTTTGGTGAGGTTGACCTCTGAGAGCCATGCGGGTTCGGCTGCTTGGAGGGAGATGGCGCTGAGGAGGAGTGGTAACAAGAGTTGTTTGAGCATGATTTCCGAATCAACAGTTCGACGTGAGTAGAACGTTTCTTATTCAAGCTCTTGTTTGAAAGATTGATTTGCGTTGCTTCTAAAAAACGTCATTGCCAAGACCCCAATGGCCTCGGGGGGTGTCGGCAAAGCGACTGAAGCAGCGATCTTCAGAGATATGTAA